>CAJQNE010000117.1 GCA_905479545.1 uncultured Gammaproteobacteria bacterium
GAGGCCTACAGTCAACATACCGACCTTAGGGTTGAAGCTGATCCGCATTTAGCGGTTGGCGGACGATGGGAGGAGCTTGGAGGACTTCAGTTCGATTTTTTGGTTTGCAACGGCCTGTTGCCACATCATCGTATTTTAGATATTGGTTGCGGCACTCTGCGTGGTGGTTGCCATGCTATTGAATACCTGAACAAGTCCAGCTACACCGGCATAGATATATCAAACAAAGCGATTGCATTTGCAAAGCAGTTAGTTGAAAAGGAAATGCTGTCGGAAAAATTACCCCGACTAATAGTCAACGGCAGCAAGCAGCTGAAATTTAATGAGTTTTTTGGTGAAAAATTTGACTATATATTAGCCCAATCAGTGTTCACTCACTTAATGGACGATCATATTTCTGAGTGCTTCGAAAACGTCGGCAAAATAATGAGCGAGAATTCTATTTTTTACTTTACCTTCAATGAAGCCAGCGCATATCGACAGGGCAAGTTAAACCATTTCTACTATCCATTGGTTTTTTTCAAGTCGTTGGCAGAATCTTATGGGTTCAAGTTGCAGGACTGCTCAAGCGAATACGACCATCCAGCAGGGCAAAAGATGCTGGAACTCACACTCAACTAGCTTCGTAAGTGTATTTTCAGTAAGCGTATTAGTTAGGTGCCCGTAACATTTTCCCATTCTCGTTTTACCTGGGCTATTAATTCGATCATTTTATGGCAATCCGCCAAGTGACTTCCGGGAGGTAGACGAACTAAAGGCTCGTGGCCGTCGAGCCGGCGGTTCATCGCTTCTGACTGATGATTGTCTCGCAATCTACCCACGAGCTGCAGGTGACTGATATAGCATTCGTGCGTAATGCCGACATGCAGTGTTACTGGCCATTGCGGCGTTAGGTGACTGGTTAGAACAAGAGGACGTTGTTTGCATCGCAGAGCGGTATCGAATGTGGCCATATAGTCTTGGCGCGTTGTCGCCCAAAGCTTCAGGCTTTTCCCCGATGCGGCCCATGGTTTACTTTGGCATAAGCTGCGCCAAGCGTGTGGGCGTTCTCTCGGTTGCAGCTGCGGGAAGCTTCGTTCAAGTGCTTGATATAAAAACTCATCTGCATCCAATATTAGCTCAGGGTTTTGCTGTGCCAGCGTAGTTTTGCCTAAACCGGATAGCGCATATACCAATTTTGTGTTCATTTTGTTCTATCATCCCTGTTGCAAATCGGTCAATATAGACGTGATTTTACGGTATGTAACGCCTTACACAGTTTAGTATTACCCCAAATTTAGTTGTTATTAATCCAAGGACATTTCGCATTTACATTTATCTATCGAAATTCGATTTTTGAGTGTGCGAAATAGCTAGATTTTCGCGGGGCAAGTGAGTGAGAAGTTATTGCGGCAGTAATCCAAGAGCAACGCCAAAGAAGATGGGAAGTACATTGGGTTCTAGTTCGAATCTGCACGTGGCGCAAGCCAAACAACAATTGGAATCGGACGGTTTCTCCCTGCTAAGGAGCAGAATGCCTCAGCCGATGCTTCAGCAGTTGTCCGGTGCTATTCAACACGCGCGTGACAGCAACCGCCGCTTGAGCCGCCAGGTTTTATACACCCGAGTGCCGGAGCCAGAAGCGGCCCCGCCCCTGACTGCGTTGATGGATCAATGGCTGAATCCGCACAGGCAAACTGGGGAGGGTTCGACCTTGACGGTGGCTCAATCGTTACGTCCATTGGCGGAAAGTCTACTAGGAACCTCCGCCGTACTGTTTCAAGACCTGCTGTTGGTGAAACGTCCAGGCCAGCACGAATTTCCCTGGCATCAGGATTTTGGTTTTTGGCCGGTGGACCGGGAGCTTGCAGTGGTGATCTGGGTGCCGATCAAGGCTGCCGATAGCGCCTCGGGTGCACTCCGTTTTGCGGCTGGAAGCCATCGACTTGGCGTTAGGCCGGTAGTGGATTTGCATACAGGTGCGCCGCAGGATTCTAACCTTGACCTTGAGTTCGATATTGAAGACTGGCCGGTGGCCGTGCCTAGCTATGCCGAGGGTGATATTGCCGTATTCAGCCCGTTAATATTTCATTCATCGTCGGCTAAAGCCGGTGGCGCGGATCGACCTGCATGGTCGTGTGTTTTCCTTGCGCAAGAGGTGCGATGGTGTCACGCCAACGCGCCAAATCATCCGCTTTGCCAAATTACGGAAGATGGAGCTCTGGTTTCAGAAACTGTTTCAGAAAGTATTGAGGTAACGAATGCCGGAGCTTAGCGAGAAAGATCGTGGTCACTTTCAGCAGCGTGGTTGGTTGGTTGTCCGAGATTTGATTGATGCCAGTGAGGCTGCCGAACTTCGTACTGAATTTGAGTTGCAAGCTCAGGCTTGGGCTGCCGACATTGATACGTCAGTGGATGACTATCTCGAGGTCGTATCGCAGTGGACGAATGTTTGGGAGCATAACGCCCGCTTTCGTCAACAATTGCATCATCCGAGGGCTGCAAAGATTGCTGCTGAGCTGCTGACCTGTGAAACTGTCCGGTTGTTTCACGATCACCTCATTGTAAAACCACCTCTGGGTGGATCGACTATTCCTTGGCATCGGGATCTGGCCAATTGGCCTGTCGCTGAACCGGCAGGGCTTTCTTGCTGGTTGGCGCTGGACGACGCGCCAGAACAGGCCGGGGCAATGCGATATATGTCTGCGACACACCGAGACCCTGAAACGAGGTCAATCGATTTTTTGAATGAAAGTAAAGAGTGGGGTGAGCGTGAGCAGGAGGCTGTGTCGATACCACTGAGAGCGGGTGATGCGGTGTTTCATCACTGCCTCACATGGCATTCTAGCCCGCCGAACCGAACAGATCATTGGCGCCGAGCCTATATAACCATCTACTTGGATGCACGCTGCACATTCTCACCGGAAAGAGCGGGTTGGCACCCAATGTCTGACCGGGTTTCAGTGCCTTCCGGAGCCATATTTAACGCGGACAAGTTCCCATTGCTTGGTGTGCTTAAAAAGCAATGAACCGAATTGAAATGTATACCAGTGGTGTTGCCTTGCGATCCGGATTACACCGCGTATTAGCTACAGCTTATGCATTGGTTGAGCCGCTGGACGATGGCTCGCGTAAAGCGTGGTTTGAAGAGCTTGATGCTGATTTTCAAGAGTTTGGCCGGTTGCACCAGCTAGGGCTTCGGGAATTAGCGCTGGTTTATGTAAGCCCGCATTGGCAAGACATTTTGAATGATGCTCGGCGTCAGCTGGGGCTGGTAAGTCTCGATTTTTCAGAAGTGAAGCAATGTTTCGCCCACGCTGAAATTAGTGACAAGGCGCACAAAGCCCATCTGGGGCGTGACGTTTACGGCAATGTTAACAAGCGTTTATGGGATTTGGTCTGCTTGGACTTTGGCCGAGCAGTGGCTGAGAGGTTTGGGCTCCTATTAGGTGAAGGCAGTGTTGTGCCAAATGAGGGCAAGGCCTCCGATTTGGCTGTCATACAGCTTGAACAACTACTGGCTTTTGATACCGGTCCGGCGGGCAGCCAACACGTTGATTGTGTTGTGTGGCTGTCCGCTGAGCTAGAACAGTTTGGTTTTGACGTGACGACCATTGCCGGCACCGGTCCGAGCGCTGGTGCCGCACCGATGTTGCTGGCGAGACGGCCTTCGCAAGGGATGAAAGGCCATATGGTATTTTACGGTCACTATGACAAGGTTGCCACACCACGACTAGAGCGTTGGGTTCGTCCTCCAACCCAGCTAACCAGAGAAAATGGCCGCTTGTACGCATGCGGTGTTGCGGATAATCAAGGGCCGTTGGCTTGTCGGCTAGCAGCCCTAAGACAATTCGAAAAAACGCCAGCGTTAACTTGGATTATACAAGGTGAAGAGGAGACCGGTTCTGCGTTGGCGCACCAAAAATTACCCGAAATTATGGCCGGTATTTCCGCAGAATTATGGCTTGATGAAACGGGTTACCATGACCATGAAGACGGTACGTTGCGATTGTTGGCGAGAGCAGTTGGCGAAGATGACTTAAGTGAGCCGGTCGATGCGCCACTGACTGAACTCCTTGGAGGACTTTCAGCACACGCCTCGCGTTGGGGTGTTGGATCCAGGCATGAGCAGCGTGGTTTAAATAAGGCAGTTATTGACGGTGGCTGTCCGTTTAATCGTAATCTTCCAAAAGCTGCTAGATACTTGGCGATTGGGGTGAATGATTCTCTGGCTAGAATCCACCGAGACAACGAATCGCTG
>CAJQNE010000118.1 GCA_905479545.1 uncultured Gammaproteobacteria bacterium
AAATCAATTAGCGTATTAAGGCCTTCTACTGCCTCCAGATACACACTACCGCCGGCCCCGCCGTCGCCGCCGTCAGGGCCTCCCCGAGGCACATACTTTTCGCGACGGAAACTCATGCAACCGTTGCCGCCATTACCGGCAATAACTTTAATAGTGGCTTCGTCTACAAATTTCATGGGCATTTCTCGTGGTGGCGGTACTGGCGTAAACACAAGCCGCACCATTATTAGGTAGTACTAGAATGGTTAATTTGAGCAGCTATTCTTATTACTGAGTTTGGCGCAATAAAAAACCCCGCCGTAGCGGGGTTTTAACAGTACACCGCTTACGCTTATGCAGCAGCGTTAGGTACTACCGTTACAAAACGACGCTGCAGCGGACCTTTGCGAAGAAACTGAATGGTGCCAGCTTCTTTTGCAAATATGGTGTGGTCGCGGCCGATACCGGTACCAATACCTGAGTGGAAGTGGGTTCCACGCTGACGAACGATAATTTCACCGCCGGTAACTTCCTGGCCGCCGTAAAGCTTCACGCCAAGGCGTTTGCTTTCCGAATCGCGACCGTTGTTAGTACTACCGCCTGCTTTCTTGTGTGCCATTGTACTTTAACTCCTGAAACTGAATAGCGCTGGTTGATTAACCCGCGATACCTGTAATTTTAACTTCCGTAAACGACTGACGATGGCCAGCCTGACGACGTGAGTGCTTGCGACGACGGAACTTGATGATGGTAACCTTTTTGCCGCGACCCTGAGACAGGACCTCAGCCGTTACTTTGCCGCCATCAACGAACGGTGCGCCAACTTTAACGTCGTCGCCTTCGCCCATCATCAAAACTTCAGCAAAATCGACACTGTCGCCAGCCTCGCCTGCGAGTTTCTCTACTTTAAGGACATCGCCTTCGTTCACGCGGTATTGCTTACCACCGGTTTTGATAACAGCGAACATTGTTTTCTCCGAAACCTGCTGCAGCCCGCCGAAATACCGTCGGACCCATGAAAGGCGCGGGATTCTACTGTTCCAGGGCAAATAAAGCAACGGCAATTCACTGATAAGTGTGCGTTTTTCCGGGATTTTGCTGCGAGCAGTGTTTTGCAGCATCACAATAGCTATAAATGGGATCACAGGTTAATGCAAGCTCCGCTAATTGTGTACTTTAATACGGGCCCGCCAAGGCTCAGAACGCAATACTTAAACAGACGAAGCTTGTGGCAGTTGCTACACTATTCAACAATCCCAGAGCAGCACACCCTGCTCCTCACTTAATATTACCCCGACTTTCCATGCCGCCAGAAGCTTCCGCAATTGCTAACAATGTGACCCAACCATCGTTCGACAGCATTCAAACGCTGGTTGCTGCCGATATGGCCGCCGTAGACGGAGAAATTCAACGCCAGTTGAATTCACCGGTTGCACTGATAAACCAACTTGGCGCCTATATTATTAACAGTGGCGGCAAACGTCTGCGCCCGATGATTACAGTGCTGGCTGCGAGCGCCTGTGGTTATAAAGGTACAAAGCACCAGTCGCTAGCGGCAATTATTGAGTTTATTCATACCGCAACATTGCTCCACGATGATGTTGTTGACGAATCTGACCTGCGACGTGGCAAAGAAACCGCTAACAATGTCTGGGGCAATGCGGCCAGCGTGCTGGTTGGTGATTTTCTCTACTCACGCGCTTTTCAAATGATGGTTACATTGAACGACATGCGGGTGATGGAAGTACTAGCCAACACAACTAATACTATTGCCGAGGGCGAAGTACTGCAGCTACTGAACTGCGGCGACCCGGACACTACCGAAGATCGCTATATGGAAGTGATCTGCAACAAAACCGCTAAACTGTTCGAAGCTGGCACCCGGCTCGGCGCGATACTTACCAACCAGCCCACTGAACGCGAAGCTCAACTAGCTGAATATGGCCTGCAATTAGGCATGGCTTTCCAGTTGGTAGACGACGCACTCGACTACAGCAGCAGCGCTGAAGAACTCGGCAAAAACGTCGGTGACGACCTTGCTGAAGGCAAACCTACCTTGCCACTAATTTATGCCATGCAGGAAGGCACCCCGGAGCAGCGCGAACTCATACGTCACGCCATTGAACACAGCGATAGGGGCAACCTCAATTCAGTGCTACAAGCCGTTGAATCAACCGGTGCTCTGGCTTACACGGCCCATCGTGCCGAACAAGCAGTGGCTAAAGCTAAAGCCAGCCTGGCTGAACTCCCTGACACACTAGAACGCCAAGCCCTATTAGACCTGGCTGACTTATCGGTTTCGCGACGAAGCTAGTCTGAAGAGCCAAGCACTTAGAACTCTGGTTAATAAAGTTAATACCAACCTCTTCCACTCCTTTATTAACGGCTTGACCTAATTGTTAGTTCAGGCTGTTTTTCGAGTATGAAGCTCTACCCCCTGCATTTACCCGCCAAGCTTGCCAGTCACTGGTAACTTCGCCCGCCGTGCCGATAAATCGTGACATATAGCGAAGATCACGCCTCGAACGGTCCGCTAACTTTCCGGAACCACGGCACCTCAGAGCAACTGCCCCGCTGCAAACTACCACGGCCACACTTCAATCTGAGCCAGAGCGCCCACCTCGAATAAACATGTAACCAGTTGAAAGACAGTACTTAAGAATGGGCTAACACTTCTCAAGACTGTCTATTATTTAGGTACCTATTGCAGGTTCGATTCCGGACTTGCAACGCATTGTGAAGGGTATGGTTATGAATACGGAAGTAAAATCCAGCATCGTCACGCGCCGAATTCCTTTTGAGTTCACCGACGATATAAACGCCCACTGGAATCCTGATAAACCCGAGTTTTCACAGATGTGGAATGGTTTATCGCTCACCATGCCTTTTTTAGAGCCTTATTTAATTCGCACTATGAGGGAAGGCCTACGCTTAGTGGATGACCCGATGGTACTGGCTGACGGCGCGGCTTTCATGGCTCAGGAAGGCCAGCACTATCAAGTGCACCAGCGCTTTAATGACATCCTAAAAAATAACGGCTATCCGGAGTTAGCTGAAATTGAAAACGACATGAAGGACTATTACAAGAAGCTAGGCAAGAAGCCGCTTGCCCGGAAAATGGCCTATAGCGCGGGTTTTGAATCAATGACGCTTGGCGCAACCCGCTTTATTATTGAGGAGCGCTCAAAAAATTTCCTGCATGCTGACACCCGTGTCGCCTCATTCTGGCTATGGCACATGGTGGAAGAAACAGAGCATAAAAATTGCGCTTACGATGCCTATCAAGCTGCCTGCGGTGGTTACTTCACCAGAGCCTTTGGTGTCCTCCATGGAACCTGGGGAGTGTTCTGGCCCGGAGTCCGCGCTGCGGTGTTAATGCTTAAAAAAGACGGGCTGTGGAACAACTGGCGCTCACGGCTTCGCTTTTACAGATCCTTAGCAAGCTTCATCAAATACGTTGCCCCCTACCTGCTTCGCTCGATGATGCCCGGACACAACCCGCGCTCTGAAAAGGACTCCGAGTGGGTCAAGGAATGGCTAAACAGCTACCCACCTGAAGCAACACTTGCTGAAGCTCCCCTTGTTGATACCAGCACACCAGAAATGCCCGTTCCAAAAATGAAATTTATTGATGATGGGGTGATACATGCAACAACCTAATAGTTTAAAAAGAACGCAGCGACTGCTCATTGCCAGCGGCGCGCTGCTGATGTTTTTTGGTGGCGTGGCAGGTTTCGGATTTTTGTTTTTCCTATTGGGCGAAATACGTCTCTGGCCATTCCCGACTATCGAGTACCAAATGCCCGGCTCCGTTAAAGCCTGGCGAATGACCCACTTAGAGGGCATGTTAGGCGGTTTGATTCACTGGATATTAGCGGCGCTATTACCGCTAATGCCTTTTGGCTTAAAGACCCTGCGCAGAATGAGTATTGCGGTAATTTCCGTTGGCTGGATGTTTACTGTGGCATCGCTAATGGATGCGGTATTCGTTGATAGCCGTGGTTTGGCCATTGGTGGCCCACTAACCAACTCCTTCGCATTTTTCTTGTTTTACATCGGTATTGCCATGATCATGTATATCTTTCTGGCTATTGCATACCGGTCATTAACGGCGAAAGACTAAACGGGTAGTAGCCGGCCAACGCTCCTGCTTCAACTTAGAGGCAATAATTTAGTCAGCACTTTCTCGTTTCACGACAACTGTCGTGGTTGTAGCTGATTTAACTA
>CAJQNE010000119.1 GCA_905479545.1 uncultured Gammaproteobacteria bacterium
AAAGCACTGGACGCCGCAGGTCGGCAAGTTGATTTCGATAACGTTACCGGCCCGGAATCAACCGCTCAGGTAATACGGCTTAACGCGGTCGCAGGCATTAGCCGGGTTCAGATTACTGGTGGCGGCAACGCAGCGGTGCTCTACAAAGTGTGCTGCACATCAGTTGTCGTCGCTGAGCAGCCTCCGCAGGATGATCAAAACTGCGAAAACTTCCGCAGCTTAAAACCGCGGCGGCAGCCAGAGAAAATGGTTACCCACCGGGGCTTTACCATTAAGCCCAGTAAAGCGGGTGACGGCATTGCCTTGATAGACGCGGTAAATCAACAAGGCCAGCAAGCCGTCGCAGGTCAGGACCGCAGCGCCGAAATTGGCATTCCTGACAATGGCATGGAAATTACTTTGCCGAAAGCCTGCGCTGCGGTGGAGCTATGGGTAATGCTGTTCAACAACCGTCCGGTTTCAGCAGTTTCATTAAATGATGATGGCAAGCAACTCAGCAAAGACCAAAGTCCCGCTAGCCAGAAAACGCCGCATCGTTTGTTATTGCAGGCACCTGATGGCGAAGCGATTAGTCGCGTGATTATTCGCGGTGGTAACAATGAAGCAGTGTTGTTCCGCATCTGTTGCCGCGGCGAGAAAGTGGATAGGTCCCGCTGCTTCAACTTCGCTAAAGCACCAATAGGCTTACGTCCGGTCGAAAAATTCAGCCACTTAGGCGTCAATTTTATTGACAGCAAAGGCCAGCGTGGGCTCAGGCTGCGTGACGAAGTGGATGCCCGCCCTAACCCGGCCAAACAGGGTCGTGATGGCATTGGCGATTTACAATTCTCAGATTCCGGAGTCCGTATCGAATTACCGGTCGCCTGCTCGGAAGTTAGCATTGGAATAATGCTGTTTGCCGGGCCGGTAAAAGGCGAAGCACTGAATGCCTTAGGTGCCCGGATAGATCAGCAAGCTAGCTCAACGCAGCAAAATGTTGAACAGCGACTTACCTTTAAAGGCCCGGGCATTACCAGCGTAGTGCTGTTTGGTGGCAATAACGAAGCGGTTGTTTTTGAAATTTGTTGTACCACCAAGGGCAATACGGCAGCGAGCAACCAGCCGCAAGGCTCGATCACTCATGCCACGCCGTTCGACAGCCAAAATGCCAATAACACTGACAACAGCAGCACCAACAACGCGGCCTCAGCGGCGCCACTAGCCGCCTTCATTACCGGCAATGTGCCGAAGGCATTTAGCCCACCGACGGTACGAGGCATCATCGATACTGAGTTGGCCGACGGCTGGCGCGGCAGTATCGTTAGTGAAAAAGTTATCGACGGTTTGAGTTGCCGGGTTATTGAATACCGGCCGCAAAATACCAGCGGGCCTTGGGACGGGTTCCAGATTCAAACCTTCCCCGGTCTTAATGTCTCTCTGTTAGCCGTCTGCGGCACCGATCAGGTTGTGATTGAGAGTCATGCCGTTGACCAAACCTCCAGGGCAACGCGTCGGAATGATATAGCGGATTCGGCGGGCGCAAATCCAAGCCGTTCTCGTCGCGCGCTCCTGCTGGAACCGGGCGAAGAATACGAAATCGCCGTCGAATGGTCTTACCAAACCTGGCAGGCCAACGAAGAAGGTACCGATTCACCACCAGCGACACCCGGGCCAAGCTGGAAGCCTGGCGGTACGCAGCGGTTTAATTTCGCGGTGGCTGATGAAGAGCTAAGCGCCAGGCAGCCTCAAGACGGCCTCAACGAACATAAGTTTGACGCCCGTGATTTAAGCCGCGAACTCGATTTGGTCGAGCCGTTTGATGGCCGCTCAGTGCACTTTACCAACGACCCGCTGTGGGCGCATTTTGCCGCTGCCCACGTGCAGCAGCTAGCTGAAAAGTACGGCCGCGAACTGCAGTTAGAAGTGCGACGAACCGACCCGGCTCCACAGGCTGATCTGGCCGCCCTTGCAGCCCTTATTGCACCGATAGTGGGTGAAACAGATTGGACTAGCAGCCCGATTGAATTAGCCCCGGTCGGCTATCAGCGGCTGGCAACTGCCATAGAAGCAGCCCCCTGCTTACCGGATGAATCACCATTCCGCGGCGTTTCACTAACGGGTAAGTTTAAGCTGGAGCCACAAGCGATGTATGACTTTCGTGTGATTGCGCCACGCTCCGACGGCAGTGATGCAGAGAATCCGGTGGTAATAAATGCCACCCGCTTTACCACGTCGCGTTACGCCAACCCTGCCGAATTGCTAAGCCATTTAGGCTACCCGCAAGGCGAGGTGTCGCCGTACCCGGTAGACGACATTTTACTGCCAGCGGACGCTACGCTACCTGGCGGTGGGGCCGAAACGTCCGACAGCTTAATGGACGAATTGTTACGTGCCATAGACGCCGAAACGCTGCCGCTACCTAGCGACCGGCCTAACAGCTATGTGCTGTGGCGCCAAACCAACCTCGGTTGGCTCATTGAGGGCCTACTGGTCGATAGTCTCGAAAGCCTGAACCGAAAAGGCGCAATTCGTCACGGTAATCGCGCGGTCATCAAAAACCGTTGCTTGCTGGAGACAGCAAAAATCGCTGGCAACACATTACGGGTGCACCGTAGTAGCCAAAACTGGACCCGGGTTTTCCTTAAGCCTGATACGCCATTCTCATTACCCGCAGGCCAACACGAACTCGAACTCAGGCTCAGTAGCAGCGATGGCCCGCTGAGCGGCCGCCGCAGCATTAGCCATCAACCGGCAATCATCGAACGGGAGGGATTCTAATGCAGCCCTTATCACAGCTATCGCTATTCAACGCCCACGCGCTGCCAACCGATGATAAAGAACCGCACGCGCGAATCGGTAATCACTTGCGCATAAACAGCCATCCGCTGCTTGGCTTGCCGGTCGCCCCGTTCATCATTCATCGTGCTGTTATAAAGAACTACAAACTGCTGAATACCCGCAGCAATGTGGTGTTCCGCGACAAGTTCGACCGGGTGCTGGTACCGCCATTCGATGTAACGCCGGACAATCCGGTTACCGCCACCATTCCATTGGCGCGGCGCGAACAATGCTTATGGGCTCAGGTAGACGCTATATCAGGCGATGAGTTGGCTCAACGAGAGAACAGCCAGGCTACGCAGCCGGCCCCACGCCCGAATAACGACAACCCATTCAGTATTCGGCCACCATTTTCGCCACGACCATTTAGTGGTACGACTCCTTTTGCCGGCAATCGCTTCAGGCCGATTACCGGCCTACCCGGCAATAGCATTCCGGGCGTTAACTTCCCAGGCACAGGTTTTCCTGGCACAGGGTTCCCGGGCACCGGCTTTCCAGGCACTGGCATACCCGGCACAATTTTCCCGTTTCCCCGCAAACTCACCTGCGAGGCGTTTATTGATTCGGCGATGGGGCCTACATCAATCGGCAGCCGGTCGGTGCGGCGCTGGGCCTTCTCCGGCCCCGGCATTATCGAAATTCGCATCCGTGGTTGGGGACGAATCTCCGGGCTTCGTTGGATAGAAGCCCGCGACCAGCAACGAACGGAGTTCCGGCCATTTGCAGTAATGGGCCTTCCGCACGGCGGTGGCTCCCGCTACCTGGCGATTAATAACGCAGTCACTCAGGCCATTCAGCGAGTTGCCACGCAGACTCCGAAACGAAAACCACTGCAAGAAACCAGCAACGCACCAAACCCACCGGCCGCTCCGCTGGCGAATTCAGTGTTCGAACGTCAACGGGTGCAATCTCTGGCTGCCCCGGCATTAGCCGAGTTAGAACCGTTGATTAACGATCTCACTGAACCACCCCTGCAACAACGGGCTATTGAAAACATCCTCGATGAAAATGGCGATACTGTCGGCAGTAGCTCAATGCAGCGGCTAGCGAAAATTTACCAGCTACTCGCTGACCCGGGCACCGCTACCTTATTGGGCTTTAAACTGCTCGACCACAACTTCGAAGATAACGAAGATAATATGGTGTTCTACCGTGTTGATGGGTTTTTCGAAGACTTTCCGGCCAGTACTGATAATGTTGACGAGCGCTCTAATGAGGGCCTGCTTTTCGACTCAACGGTCGCATCAGTACCGACAGCTAACAGGGGCTGGTCGCCGAAGCAGTTATTGCAAAATGTCGAGCCATTCTTAGCAAAACTCGGAGCAGCAGTAACAGCCGAAAGTCGTCGGGAGTTTGCCGAGCATCAGCGCTACTTCGGCATTGGCAGCATCGCCATCGCCGATAGAAGCGCGCCACTCGACCCGATAGCAGCGCCGCAACTACCGCCACCTGTCGAGCCAAGAACCGACCATAAAGACTGGCTGCCAGCGACTCCTCCTGATGCAGTCCGGGCCGTTGAAATAGAAGTGACCAAGGCACGATCTGGCGGGCTGCTGGCAGCGGGAAAACGCTCGCCTGCCGACGGCAACAATAGCTTGTACAAAGCTATCAATAAGACCAATTCGGACGGCTTTCACCTACCACTCGTGCTGGCGCTTAATAGCCGCGATAGCAGCCGGAACCTTCGCGACATCAGCCCTCCCCCAACAGAGCCGGGCACCGGATTTATTGGTGACCGCGAGGCAGCGCCCGAAGCCATTCGATATTTTGTTGCCCAACAGGATCGCTTTGGCCGCTGGTCTGACTGGACTGCGAGAGTAACGCCTGCGGGCCCGCGACCGAAGCCACCACGGCCAGAGTTTCAGGCCTTTTACACCCAGCCCAGCATCGCTAACGCAGACAGTGAGGGCGGAAAAATTTTGATTAAGGTGATGGTTCCCGATGCCGAAGCACTGGCCCCGGGTAGTCATCTATTAAAGCAATTGCAGCTAACACTTACTGACCTAACAACAGGTATTGCAGTTAACGCTGAAGCGCTCGAAAGTAGCAAGCGGGCAATACCCGGCGGCGACCCAGGTACGTTTTTTCTGACTATTCGTCGTGATGGGCCTGAACTCCGGGTAGCCGAGCAACGTAAGCTAAGAATAGTGGCTCGCTGGGTAGACGTGGAGGATGGCATATCTAACGACTCCACTCCGCAAACCCTTAACCTCTCTGACCCTCGCCCGCCTGAACAATTACCAGTACCCGACAAGCTGCAGTATTCGGCACGGCCTGACGTAACCGGCTTGTCGTGGGTTGAATTTCGTTGGACACCGCAAGCGGGACAGCACCACTTCGGCGTGTACTACAGTGATGAAAACCGCCTCAAAGCGCACCTTGAAAGCATACCCCGGAACGACATTATCAGCGGCCTTGCGGAGGCTCCGAATGCCGCGGCGCGGGCGACACTGTACCGCAACAATGTTGAGCTTTTTCCCGACCACCTGTTCGAGCGCCTGCGTGATGTAAACGTCAACCTTAACTCTGGCCAGAAAGGCTTTCGTCATGGCGTATCCGGTAGCCTGAGGTTGCTGAACTTCTACAAAATTGCTGCAGAAGCCGAGAGCGGCAGTAAGCCGC
>CAJQNE010000120.1 GCA_905479545.1 uncultured Gammaproteobacteria bacterium
CTTTGTACTGTCAGGAATAATTGAGGCCGCCAACGTGTCGTAGTGGTACGGCGTTGGGCATTCTGACCATAGATTCCACCCCGGACACCGAGTATCAAATGGGTTTAGTAAAGTGTCTTTTTCTTCTCGGAAGAATGCCTCTATGAAATCACCAACAAGACTAAAGCAAATTACTCTGTCGCCCCGACTCCTGATCTGCTTTAGCAGCTCCATCTGAAGTGTCGTTTTGCCAGTACCAGGAACGCCGGTAAAAGTTATGTGTGAAGTTTCGCTACCCTCGATCAAAGGTATCCCGGCAAGCGTCAGTTTAGATGCCTCCCCCCGCTCTTTTATCGCCGCTGTGAGCGCTTTTCCGTCCAGAACTTGAACGCCTCGAAGGTGCGTTTCCTCGCGTTGGCGTGACCCACTTCGCCAAATGTAAGTGAATACAACGACAAGCCCTATAGAAAAGGTTATGAGGGCAACCCACATACTTTTTAACCACTGAGAAACCAACGCTTTTGCGTTTTCGCCCATCCCTTCGGATGACAGCAAGCTGTCCATTTTCACTGGGATGTACTGACCGGACTGCTCGCGAATCATTACAGTTCTATCGCCATGACCTAGCGCCTGAACACCTACCCAAGTGGTCGCATACCGCGCACCAAGGTAGCGCTCATATTCGTTCGTTTTGGCAACGAACGTTGCTATTGCTGTCACTGAATAAACAACGACCATAGCAGAGAAGAATTGCCGGACAACCTGGCTAAACATCCGAATGAAGTGCAGGGTCGTTTGTCCGCCACGGGTAATGTCACCGACGGCAGAACTAGAGAAGTTATCAGCCATTACGCTGCTACTTTCTTAATGTAGTTGTCGTCGAGGTAGCGCCTTGCTTGGCCCTGAATCACCTTAAGGTTTTCAGTTCCCAGCGTCTTACTGGCAACGGCGCGGAGGATGTATACCCCTTCTACAAGAAGCCGGGTGTTTAGATCGACAGCGGCGGCAATCGCCGTCGAATTTTCGCCACTGTGGCTTGCTTCAAGTCCTATCTCTGCAAGCTCTTTAATGGCCGTACTGAAACCTATACGACGGTCGTTAGCATAAGCGGTTAGTTTTGCTTCAAGCGCCGGATTGACGCGCAAAGTCGTGTGCTTTCCCATTTGTTTACTCCTAAGTAATACGTACTAGCTATGGCGTTTGGGTGGAGGCCAAACGATTGTTTTTGCCAGCGTGGAGGGCTGGCACTGCAAAAGTAACACGCCCCCCTGACTTGTCAACGACAAAGAACCGTAACCTATTGTTTTTATTGCAATGTGTTACTTATGTATTACCCGTTAATTGATACATGTAACACAACAAAACGGCGGCTTTATGCCGTTTTTAATCGCACTGTGGGGTGCATCAGGTGTGATTAAAAAAAAGGTTCCCCACGCGAAGCGAAGGGGATCTTATTATTCAGGGTTAAGTCGTAACCGGCTGAACCTGCGCTACTAAGTCGCTTATCCCACGGCGGTTTTTTTGGGCACCAAAATAGCTTTCGTGTAACAACATTAGGCATTATTGCCGGTAGTGAATAGTTCACTACGACGGCTCCACAAAGCCATTAATAATGGCTTTCCGTCGAACACATTGGCAGCTTACCAGGAGTAAACAAATGGCAAAATCTAGCAGCGTACTTACAAAAAAACCGACTCTAACAACCATCAAAGTGTCGATACCGCAAGCCACTGAAGACGGTATGAAAGCGCTTGAAAAGCGACTAAACGAACACGGCGAAGGTTTAACTATCGATTTTGATACGATAGCTTCAGAGGCTCTTACTGCGGCGATTAAAAAAGGTAATTCAGAGCTAGATGCTCAGCGGAAACTTAGCGAACTAGAAAGTTAATTCTGCAGCGCCCCGTGTTTCGTCTAGCCTACTCGGGGCGCCAACCGTCTACCCTTTTCCAGTTATTATCAGCAAACCGCACAAAAGCATTAAAGACAAAGACCCGCACTGAAACACCGTCCACCAATGCGCAAAGTTTCAGCTCACGCAATACGCTGGAATGAATGTCGTAAGAGTAACGAGGCAAATGCTTACGTAGCTGCCGGTAATCAAATCGTTCGCCTTTATTAGCCAAGGTACGGTACTCAATAATTGCGTCAGCGATAATTTTCGTTCGCAAATCCCTCAGCGTCATACCCCGGTCAGCGGCTTCCCGTTTGATGGTATTCCTATGCAGCTCAGACAATCCGCAGGCTAGCTTTATAACTTCCGTTTCAGTGCTCATTAGTTCAATTACCATCGTTAATCGTTCGATGCTTTGCGGGCTCAACCCTCTCAGCCACCATTGAAGCGAACCTTTATTTGATTATTGGAATCCATCGGATTTATTAGTGCCTCTAAAGCTCAAACGCTCAGTCTCGCTAACAATTTACACGACAATAATAGTCATATACGACTATTTTTGCAATAATGCTGAACAACTCCATAGCAAGCTTTTCGGCTTGGTCAGCTCGGCGGATTAAGAAAAATTAGCACAGCAGCAACGGTGATAGGGTTCTACTCACTGCTGTTCCAGCTAATTTTGAAGAGCTAAAGATGGCCGCCATAACGCTAATTGCGGTATTTGGCTATAACAGGAAGTTCGCTGCAATTAGTTTTTAGAGCATATCAGTAGCCGCTAGCGAAGCTGACTCAAAGCGGCTAAGTTCGGCCGCCAACTTTTTGTAATCCTC
>CAJQNE010000121.1 GCA_905479545.1 uncultured Gammaproteobacteria bacterium
GCGGATACGCTGATCGATACCCCGGTAATTAACGATGCAGGTTTGGCGCAGACGTTGGTTAGCTTGTTAAATAATGCGGCGAACGCCCATAGTGCGGCAAACGCTAGTGAGCCGATGTTGCTGACAGTGGAGGAGCGTCCGGGCCATTTGTTGTTCCGCATAATGGATCGTGGCGCCGGCATTGTGGCTGGGAGTCTCGAAGTGCCAAAAGCACCTGCCGATGGCGATAGCCGCGGCTGGGGGTTGCAGCTATCGCGGGCTAGTGTGGAAAGGCTTGGTGGAAAGCTGCAGCTACGTCAGCGAGACGGTGGCGGTACCGTAGTATTTTTGCAGCTGCCACTGCAAAGTCGGGAAGGCGTCGCATGAGCGATGGCGGCGCGTCTATGAATAAGCTGCTAATTATCGATGATAACGACAGCTTTCGCAGGGTGTTGGCTACCAGCCTGGTAGGCGCTGGTAAGGACGTGATCGCTGCGGCTAATTCAAGCGAAGCGCTAACTCGCGCCGCAGAGCATGCGCCTGCTGAAGTCCTGCTCGATTTACGATTGGGCGAAGAATCCGGCCTGTTATTATTGCCGCGATTGCGAGCCACTTTACTGGCTGCGCGAGGGCTCGACGATGCCAGAATTGTGCTGCTAACCGGCTATGCCAGCATAGCCACAGCGGTGGAAGCGGTAAAAGCCGGTGCTCACAACTATGTAGCGAAGCCCGCTAGTGTTACCGAAATACTGGCGGCATTCGGCGATGAAGGCCCTGAGGCTTCGGAGCCTGTTGAGTCATTAGAGCGCATGTCGGTAAGGCGGCTGGAGTGGGAGCATATTCAGCGTGTGCTGGCTGATAACGATGGAAATGTATCGGCAACCGCCAGAGCACTTGGAATGCACCGTCGCAGCTTGCAACGCAAGCTGGCGAAAAAGCCCGCCGGCCGCTAAGTGTCGCGGCAGGCTGGCAGCGTCGCGGGGTAGAGCGCTAATTGCTCAACAGTGCTTACTAGCATCAAATCACGGAATAGGCTTTTCAGGTCATCGCGGGTTATATCGGCCAATTTGTTTTCGCTGCACCAGGCCATTCGCACATGGCCGTCGTTGGCATCAATAATTTCCAGTTGTGGTTTGCCGTTATGCAGTCGGGCGTCTATTTGGCAATTCATCGCATGGGCCATTTTTATGCTCCGGTTGAGTGGGAGCGATAGCGTAACCGAAATAAATACAAATGAGAAGTATTCGTATTTAAAAAGTGTAAAGCGGAACCAGCAACTGGCTAAAATGGTGTTACTGTGACGCCAAGCCCGTAAGTACTCCTACTATGATTACCACTAGCCACTTATTGCTGAATCTTGCGGTGTTGGACAAATCGCGGCCCGCGTACCCCATTTCGTTAGCCGCCAGTTTGGCTATCGCAATCGGTGCAATACTGCCCGATGCCGCTATGTTTCTGTTCTATGCAGCTGAGAAGATTCGCGGTGTGCCGGAAGCAACCATCTGGCGCGAGAGCTATTATCAGCCGGGTTGGCAAGCAGTATTCGACAGCTTCAATTCGCTACCTATTATCGCAGCGGTGGCGCTACTTGGCTGGTGGAGGAAGAGTTGGGTATTGCTGTTGTTCTGCGCCAGTATGACGCTGCATGTCGCTTTAGACCTGCCGCTGCACCACAACGATGGCCACCGGCATTTCTGGCCGCTAAGCGATTGGCGATTCTCTAGCCCGGTTTCTTATTGGGACCCGCAGCACTACGGCAATATCGCCCAGCCAATAGAGCAGTTTGTGGCGCTCTGCTGCGGCCTGTTATTGCTGCGCCGCTATCCGGGCTGGCCCGCGCGAGTAGCGATTATTTTGATAATGCTTAGCTATCTGGCCTTCGCTGGCTACGCGTTGGTCTTTTGGCGTGGATAACGTAGTGTGTGCCTGACCGCTCAAGTGACGGCTCAGAAGTAGTTTTAAGCACAAGGTAATTGCTGAAAATCGCCGTGCAGCCAATGTCGTTGGCCGGACATTTCAGTGCTAGAAAAATAATAAAAAAAGGCGGTACGAAGTCGGGCTCACAACGAAGAATCATAAAAATATTAGATTGACGGCACAGAGCACTCGCGTACTGTGTTCGTTACTTAATCGTTCCCATTGGGGTAACCATGTTAATAGCCGCTAGTATCGTCGTAGGCTTCATTGCCTTGCTGCACGTTTATATTATGGTGTTGGAGATGTTTCTGTGGGATAAGCCTGCGGGCTTGCGTGCCTTTGGTCTGCCACAGCAACTCGCCACTGAAACGAAAGTGCTGGGCGCTAACCAAGGCTTATACAATGGCTTTTTAGCGGCCGGTTTAATCTGGGGGATATGTCTGGGAGCCGCGGGCGATCACATTAAAATATTCTTCCTAGGCTGCATTATTGTCGCCGGTATCTTCGGCGCGCTGACCGCTAGCAAAAAAATATTTTTTATTCAGACGGTGCCCGCCAGTATTGGCTTGCTGTTAGTTTTATTAAGTTAGGCCTGACGCACCCGCGCCGAAAAAGCTGCAAGCTCGAATAGGCACTGAGCTTCAAAGGCGGAAGGGTGGGAGTAGGTAAAACCTTAGTACAGCGATAACAAAACGGCGGCGTTTGAATTTCCTCAAACGCCGCCGCTTTGTTATCGAACTGTCGGGTGGATTACTCCAGCTCGCCGAATACCCAGTCCGTATTTTCTGCTTCGCGCTCTGCGAAGTGACCCACTTCCAGTTCCGCCATCTGCGTCAACGACTTGTCTCGTTCTAATACCTTGCTCACCGGAATCTTCTGCGGCCCGTCTTTGGGTCCGTTGTCCGGGGCGTCAAAGTCGTGGCCGCAGAGGAACTGCCATTTGCCGTCGAAGTCACGAATAACGTCCAGTATCGGCCGCTCTTTAGCGAACACGTGCGGGCACACAAAAACGGTGAGTTCAGGATCGAATTTTTTCATGGCAGTTACTACCTCGTAGCGAATTTATTGAGCAGCTTACTACTTGCCAGCAGGCTTGCCCTTTCGGTGAGCACCTTTAGTTTTTGGCTTGCCGCCCGCAAACGGCTTGCCACCGCTTTTTGGCGCGGCTTTGCGGCCAGGCTTTGTATCAGATTTTGTACGTGGCTTCCTTCCCGCAGCGCTCTTGGCACTACTACGTTTTAATGTCGGAGGCTGGCCACTTTCTGAGTCATTGCGAGTGTCACGACCAGGCTCTCTGGTAGATTTCCGGGCTGCATCACGGGCTGCTTTTTTGCCAGAGTCGCGAGACGGTCGACGACCTGCGGGCTCGCCGCTGTGGGAGTCGCCGCCGCTGATGCGGGAAATTTCCAACTTCTTTTTACACACGTAAACGTTTTTCAGGTGCTCGAACAACTCTTTCGGCATGCCATCAGGTAGGTCGATAAAGCTGTGGTCGCTGTTAATTACAATGCGGCCGATATGTTCGCTATCCATGCCGCATTCATTAGCAATAGCACCAACAATGTTGCCAGGCTTCACGCCATCGTTGTTACCTACGGCAATGCGGAACCGTTCTTTGCCGGTTTCCAATGCGCCCATATCCGCCGCGCTGCGTTCAGGGCGGCTATCGTTGCGGCTTTTCTCTCGGCGAGGGCGTTCTTTACGGTCGCCACGTGAATCGTTTTTCTCGAACCGTGCATTGCGCTCGGCACGTTCGTTGTCGCGCTGCTGCTTGGTTGGTTTCTCGAGGAATAACGGTTGGTCGCCCTGGGCCAAACTAGCTAACGCAGCCGCGAGCTGCAGTGGGTCAACCTCGTGTTCGTGCTGGTATCGTCCCAGCATCTCGGCGTAGGCATCCAGTTTGCCGTTCTCAAGCTCGTTAGTAATGCTGGCCTGAAAACGGCGCACGCGACTTTCGTTTACATCCTGCCAGCTAGGTGGCTCCATCGGTTCAATTGGCTTGCCGCTAACCCGCTCAATAGATTTAAGCATCCGCTGCTCGCGTGGTGAAGCGAACAGAATCGCGTCACCTTTACGACCGGCGCGACCGGTACGACCAATACGGTGTACGTAAATTTCAGCGTCGTGGGGCATATCGTAGTTTATGACGTGGCTAATGCGGTCGACGTCGAGACCACGGGCTGCTACGTCAGTGGCAATCAGAATGTCGAGCTTGCCGTTTTTCAGTTGAGTGATGGTTCGTTCACGAAGGTTCTGCGCCATGTCGCCGTTAATGGCAGCTGCTGCATAACCACGTGCCTGACATTTTTCTGCCAGCTCAACCGTTGCATTCTTGGTCCGAACGAAAATAATCAGACCGTCAAAATCTTCAGTTTCCAATACCCGGGTGAGCGCTTCTAGCTTGGAAACACCTTTAATCAACCAATAGCGCTGACGAATCGTCGCTGCCGTGGTGGTATTGGTCTTAATTTTTACCTCAGCCGGGTTGTTGAGGTAGGTGGTGGCAATTTTATGAATCTGCCGTGGCATGGTGGCTGAGAATAGTGCGATCTGACGGTCTTGCGGTGTTTGGGTCAAAACCCATTCCACGTCATCAATAAAGCCCATGCGGAGCATTTCGTCAGCTTCGTCGAGTACCAACGCGCTTAGGCCCGAGAGATCCAGCGTATTGCGGCGCATATGATCCATCACCCGGCCAGGAGTACCCACCACAGCGTGCACACCACGCTTGAGTTGGCGATTCTGAGCGGAGAAGTCGGCACCGCCATAAATAGGTGCTACCTGGAAACCGGGGATATGACTGGCGTAGCGTTGCAGTGCTTCGGCTACCTGAATAGCTAACTCGCGTGTTGGTGCCAGAATAAGCAGCTGTGGCTTACCCGGCTTGCCGAGCTTCATGTTGGAAATTAATGGCAGCGCGAATGCTGCCGTTTTACCGGTACCAGTCT
>CAJQNE010000122.1 GCA_905479545.1 uncultured Gammaproteobacteria bacterium
GCGTCCAAATCTTCTAACTGAGTTATCGCCAGCGGCAACCTACTTGAAAGCTTGCTCAAGGGCTCAGACTGAATGGGCTTAAGCTGCGTCGAGTGCGGAATTTACTTGTCTGACATCTGCTAGCGAACACTTTAAAGCGATCGCTGTGGCCAGACTTTCAGGCTTTATGACTAAAGCGACTCGCCAACCGTGCCAGTCGTTCGGCTAATTCGGCATCCGGTTCGCTCATCGCGGCGGTCATTAAGGTTTCGGCGCTGGCCTCGCTAATTCTTGGTGCGGCCTTTTGGGGCGCCGGCTTCTGCGGGCCGCCAAGCTCCGGCGAGCTATCCACTGCCTGGGCGGCCACCTTGGCCTTGAAATGCCGAATCTCTGCCCCCAGCTCTTTATTAACAGCGGCTAAAAGTTCGGTTTGCACAAAGCGCAGCCGGCTTGCCCAGCTACCGCTGCTGACAAACAGTATTAGCGTGTCGTCGCGAAGGGCTGCGCCCCGGCAGTTCGGCAGAATCGCCTGGTATTGCTCACCTTGTGCTTTTAGTGTCGTCATCACCAGTTTTTCCAGCTGTTGCTGAAACTGGGCACCGGCTCGAAGACGACTTAGCTGGCCACCTTTGATACTGGATACGTGCCGTGCAGGGGTGCGGTTGCTGGGGTTCATTGCCGCATGGTAGCAGTGGGAGGCTTGAATTTCAGGTATGATGCGCGGTCTTTAAATGGGCGCGCCGAGTATATAAATCAGCGGCTTAGCGTCGCACCGGGCAGGAAAAAGCCCGCTTTTGCCGTTCTAACAGCGGCTCAAACAACAGATTAAGCCGGCAAACCGGCGGAAACAGGCACCAACATGGCATCGTTGCTTAGCAAAGTGGTCGGCAGTCGGAATGACCGCCTCGTAAAAAAACTCCGTAAAGAAGTTACTCAGGTTACCGCGCTAGAGCCGGATTTTGAGAAGCTCAGCGACGAGCAGCTACAAGCAAAAACCACCGAGTTCCGTGAGCGGCTTGCTAACGGTGAGACCTTGGACGCGTTGCAGGACGAAGCCTTTGCCGCCATTCGCGAAGCCGGTAAGCGCGTACTAGGTATGCGCCACTTCGACACGCAGTTGATTGGTGCCAAAGTAATGCACAGCGGCAAGATTGCCGAAATGCGTACCGGTGAAGGTAAAACGCTGGTAGCTACCGCCGCCGCGTATCTGAACGCGCTATCCGGTGAGGGTGTGCACGTCATTACCGTTAACGACTATCTTGCTAGTCGTGACTCAGAATGGATGGGCCGCCTTTACAGCTGGATGGGCCTGACCGTTGGCCTGGTAGTAGCCGGCTTGAACCACGAGCAGAAAAAAGCGGCTTACGCTGCCGATATAATTTACGGCACCAACAACGAATTTGGCTTCGACTACTTACGCGACAACATGGCCTTCTCAGCCGAACAGCGCGTACAGCGAGGCTTGAACTTCGCCATTATTGACGAAGTTGACTCTATTCTGATTGACGAAGCCCGTACGCCGCTGATTATTTCCGGCAGCAGCGACGACGACCCGGTTTTATACCAACAAGTGAATAAGTTGGTGCCGCTGCTGACCAAGCAGATCGGCGAAGATGAAAAAATTGAAGTGCCCGGTGATTTCACCGTGGATGAAAAGGGTAAGCAGGTATACCTGACCGAAAGCGGCCATGAAAAAATGGAAGCGGAGATGGTTAAGGCCGGGTTGCTAAAAGAAGGCCAAAGCCTTTACAGCGCTACTAACCTACAGCTGGTGCATCATATTAACGCTGCACTGCGGGCTCACAACCTTTACACCAAAGATGTCGACTACATTGTTGATGCCAGCGGCGACATTGTCATCGTCGATGAATTCACCGGTCGTACCATGCCGGGCCGTCGCTGGAGCGAAGGCTTGCACCAGGCGGTAGAGGCTAAAGAGGGCGTGGCGATTCAATCTGAATCACAAACCATGGCTTCGATCACTTTCCAGAATTATTTTCGGCTGTACAACAAGCTATCCGGTATGACCGGTACTGCTGACACCGAAGCGCCGGAGTTTCTGCAGATTTATAGCCTCGAAGTTGTGGTTATTCCGACTCACAAGCCGATGGTTCGGGACGATCGGGCTGACCTGGTCTATCTCAGCACGCCCGAGAAATTTAACGCGATCGTTACCGATGTTCGCGAAAATCGGGAGGCTAAACGGCCGGTTCTGGTGGGTACCGCGTCAATTGAAGCTTCTGAGTATTTGTCGCAAAAGCTGAATGAAGAGGGTATTAGCCACGAAGTATTGAACGCCAAGCAGCATGAGCGCGAGGCCGGCATTATTGCCAACGCCGGTATGCCGGGCGCTGTGACTATTGCTACCAACATGGCTGGTCGTGGTACCGACATCGTGTTGGGCGGTAACCTCGACCATGAACTTGAAGATGTGGCTGACGACGATTCTGACACTCGTCATGCGAAAAAAGTCGCCTGGCAACAGCGTCATGACGCTGTTCTGGAAGCCGGTGGCCTGCATATTATCGGCACCGAACGGCATGAGTCGCGGCGGATTGATAACCAGCTACGCGGTCGTTCAGGTCGTCAGGGCGACGCCGGTTCATCACGCTTTTATCTTGGCCTCGACGATAACCTGATGCGTATTTTTGGCGGGGAACGCATCGGCAATATGATGCAAAAGCTCGGCCTGGAAGAGGGCGAAGCGATTGAGCACCCATGGGTGAACAAGGCAATTGCTAACGCGCAGAAGAAAGTAGAAGGCCATAACTTCGATATTCGTAAGAACCTGCTTGAATACGACGATGTTGCTAACGACCAACGTAAAATTGTTTACCAACAGCGTAATGAGCTGATGGACGTTGATGACGTATCGAACACCATTAACCGGATTCGCGAAGACGTTGTAGAAGGCTTGGTGAGCGAGTTCATTCCTACCGGCAGTATGCCCGAACAGTGGAATATTTCTGGTTTGCAGGAAGCGCTAAAGCACGAGTTTTTGTTGGACCTGGACGTACAAGGTTGGTTGGACGAAGACAATCGACTGCACGAAGAGAAGCTACGCCGCCGCATTGCAGACGAAGTGGAAGGTGCCTACCGTAGTAAAGAAGAAGCGGCTGGTTCGCCGGTGATGCGTCACCTCGAAAAAGCGGTAATGCTACAAACGCTCGATCAGCTGTGGAAAGAGCATTTGGCCGCGATGGACTATTTACGCCAGGGTATTAACCTGCGTTCTTACGCACAGAAAAACCCGAAGCAAGAATACAAAATTGAAGCCTTCCAGATGTTCAGCGAAATGCTGGACAAGCTGAAAGCTGAAGTAACCTCAATTTTGCTGAAAGTGAAGGTGCGTTCGGAAGCCGAAGTTCAGGCGATGGAAGAAGAAAACCGCGCCCGCCAGGCGTCTGCAGAGTTTGACGCTCAGCACGCCTCGGCACAGGACATTACTCATCCGGACCAACCAGCCGCTGAGCCGCAGCCTGGTCAAACAGCTGCAGCGCCAGCCGCTAAAGGCGCAGGAAGCCGACAGCCAGCACCACGGCCAAAAGCCAAACCAGCGGTTTCACAGGTGAAGCGCAATATGCCCAAAGTCGGCCGGAACGACCCTTGCCCTTGCGGCTCGGGAAAGAAGTTTAAGCAGTGCCATGGGCAGCTGAGCTAAGGGTTCGCTGGCAGTTTGAACCAATAAAAAACCGGCGGCAGCCGGTTTTTTATTGGGGGACGTTATGGCTGTTGCCGCTAGAAGGAAATGGTAACCACCACTTCGTCGGTAAACACTCCTGAACTTACTGACTGGCCGCCGTTAATGCGGCCATAGACCGGTACAATACAGCTTTGGCCGCTAACGCAGAGGCCGCTCACAGTACTTGAGTTGCTGCCGGGTTGGCCGTCACCGAAAATTTGGGTAAATGTTGCTTCGGTGTAGATGTTGTAGTTAAGCACGTCGCCGCCATGCTGCAGGGTGCGCTGAGCAAAATTGCCGCTGGAGCCGGCGCTAATGGCAACGGTGTAACCGATGGTTGGAACAATGCCGTCGCTGCAGGTAAAACGCACATCATCGATGCCAATAATATCGCTGTTGATAGCTGCTGAGCGAACGCCGAAGTCTATTAATGTGCCGCCCATTTCGGAGAAGTTGCACTGTGCCGCGAAAGCCGGAGCTGCCAGCAGACTGGCGAATACTCCAACCCGGAGCTCACGTTTTACAAAGCTGTAAGTGCATATCATGGCTTAACTCCTTCACACGCAAACGGGCCGAGTTCCGGAATTTCATCAGGCTCCAGCTCGTCAGGGAACGGCACTTTAATCGTGCAGCTCTGATTCTTATAGGTTACTCGAATTACACTCGTTTCTACTACGCCGACTAAGTAAATGTAGCCGTCATCGCCAACCGGAAAGAGCTCGGAATTATCGTCCAGAGCAACCTCAGCAGCATAGGGTAGCGGCAATTGTTTGCTACCGTCGCTCAGTACTACTTGCACCAGCATGTCAGTAACGTAAGGAATTTCCTGAGTAACAAACACGCCGCTGCGGAAATGCGGTCGCACTGTAGTGGTAATTTCTTCAAGCTGAGCGCTGAGCGGCAGGTCTTCGATGTTTACCCGAATAGTATTGTCGAAGTAAGACTGCAAATTCGGGATCAGCACTTTGCCTTTTTGGTTAGTACGTATGCCATTGACTCTCACACCCGCTGCATCTTCACCTAAGTCGACCAGGCCAAAAGCGGTGGTTAGCGGTCGGGTGAAATACAGCCCGCCGCCCATATAGGCCATGCCACCATTGATTCCCGCTGAGTAAGTTTGAGTGTCGTTGAACTCTGTAACGTTAGCGTTAATATTGAAGTAACGATTGCTGTAATTGCCACTGAGTCCGTAGGGGCCGTCGCCGAGTAACGGTGCTCGGTAACTCAGACCATAGCTTTCCGAGTCACGTGAAGCATTGGTGCTCAAGCGCAACGAGCTACTTATATCTGAGTCGTTGTCTTTACTCGCAAAAATAGACAGGTTGCTACCCTGAGGTGTGAATAACCGGCCTTCCCGACGGCGGCGGTTGCTGCCTGTACCCACCAGCCTGGCGATGGATTCAAGATTGACCGACAGGGACGCTACCGCAAGCCAATCATCGTCTTGGTGTAGTTCCTGGCGAAATAGAAAAGTAGCGCTAGCCAAGGCAAACGTGTTGAACGTATAGCCGAGAGATAAGGAGTCTCTGAACCTCGCTGCACGGCTGCTGGCAGCGTTGTAACCCAACGATACTGTGTCGTTCCAGGGTAGTCGTGATGACACGCTGGCGGCATAGCTGTGGCGTTGGGTATTTACTTTATCTTTTGACTCGCCAGGGTGAATAAACTGCCGGTCAAAGTGGCGGAAATTGAGGTTGTAATTTAAACGGCGGTAGCGGTTCGTCAGGCTGGCGGATTGAAAACCGCGGCTGCTGAATGAGCCGTTGGTTGGTTGGCCCTGCGCTATGGTGGTGGTAAGTGCGCCTACCCACGGAATGGCGGTTGAGCCGCTTAAGCCATAAGCAATGACATCATCGCCGTACTCAATGCGTGCTTCACCGGTAAAGCGACGGGAAAATCCATAGCGTTCGGTAGCGGTAAATATCGGCGTGTCGTAATCGTCAGTAAAGCCGCCAACCCGCAACTTGCCGATTTCTACGCTGTAATCGTGAAGGCCTTGTTTGAGCAGCCCTTGGTTGAAGAAGTAGCGCTGTGATTCCTGTACTACGCTGCCGTCGGCGGCGATACCCTGCACAGAATATATGCCATTGCCAAAGGTGGGTAGGTTGTTAACCACCAGTGGTCCGAACGGCAAGGTCTGCTGGCGATTGTAATACACGCCGGTGCTATCGATTTCGTCAGTAAAAGGCCCGCTTTGCCGGTTGAGTACCCGAACTAACATGGGTGTGTCAGCCAATATGCTAATGGTTTCAACCGGGCTGATTTGCGACCCGGGTTGAGTGCCGTAGTTAGTACCAAACTGGATGCCGCCGAGCCGGTAGCCTATGCCCCATGCGCCAGGTTTAGCGGTAATGTCACCCGCGCTGAGTCGCTGTACATCGAGTGGAAAATCTTTTACGAAGGTGGTGGCAAGCCGGATGGAATCGAAGTTTCCGGAAACCTGGGATAGCGCCCAGCTAGAAGTGATAACGCCAATGGGTGCAAACGCGCCGAGTTCAGCAACGCCACTATAAATGGTGTCGGCGCCTCCTGATGAGCTTCGCGACGCGTTAACGCCGTAGTTAAAAAAAGCACCTTTGGCTGAACGGTTAGCGGGTTGGTACAGGGGGGCAAAATCGAGTTCTATCGAAGCAAAAAGCTCGGGTTTTACGGTCAGGAATATTTCTTGAGTAGCGGTATTAACTTCATAGCCAATGCCCGGGAAATCTTCTAAATTCAACCAGTTCACGTCATCGATTAATACGTTGTTTTTGCCTTTAACTTTTATACGCCAGTCCCGCATGTCGAGTATCGGGGCAAGCAATGGGCCGCAGGGGCGGCGAATAAACTGGTGTGAGCTTTTCAGGTCGACGCCATTGATATGTACGTTGAGCAGCAGCGACTGGTAATTCACTTTATTCGCGTTCAAAACGCTATCAGTCAGGAATTCGCAGCTATCGCGGGCCGGTTTTTGTGCTGAATCGGCAGGTACTGTTGGTCTTGAAGCTTTGCCGGGAGAAAAATCCCCCCCGAAGAAGCTGTCATCACTATTTGTGTTATTGCCACCAGTGGTCGGCGTCAGTCCTGCTGTGGTTATTCGATCTTGCTGAGTGGGTTCGCCAGACTGCGGCTTCAGGCTGTTGGCGTAAGCTGAGCCAATATAAAGCGTACGCGATGCCGGGTCGAAGGAGTGCTTTAAGTCCGGAAATTGCTCAAGGCTGTACCAGCGGTCATCCTTTACCCGTTGAGTTCTGTCGCTTTTAAC
Organism: uncultured Gammaproteobacteria bacterium; assembly: GCA_905479545.1. Classification (GTDB taxonomy): domain Bacteria; phylum Pseudomonadota; class Gammaproteobacteria; order CAJQNE01; family CAJQNE01; genus CAJQNE01. Next base: position 6,906 of record CAJQNE010000122.1, read on the forward strand.
GGCCTCACCCCAACGGCGTACGTCGGTACCACGGGCGACAAGTACCTGGTCGTATTTGCGACGTTGCAGTGTTACCCGCTCGCTGCTGGCGGAACTATTAATTAACACCCGTGCTGGTGTGGCGGTGTAACGGACTTTAATAAGTCTGTTTTTACTAGTTGTTACCGCGTTAGTGGACGTTTGACTGGCGGTTGGTTTCGCCACGGGCTGAGAAGCAGTCTGTGCTAGTGCAGGCGAACCAAAGCCCAGGCATAGCGTTACTGCCATCAGCTGTAAACAACCGCTTAGGTTAATGTTACCGGCCAGTGATGCTGGCGTCGGTCGGCGAAACAGCACGGCGAATAGTCGGCTAAGGGTTTTCGGAGCTGACGGAGTTGCCGTCGACCGTTAGCCAAAAAAGGCCGGTGGGAGTAACGCGTCCGCGTCCGCTGCCATTAAAGTAGTCGGTGCTAATAGCCACTTTAATATCTTTTTTTGGTTCAGCACCGTCTGCGGCTAGCGGTAGAAACCACTCCTGACTGGTTCCGGGTAAGGCGTAACCGTTGTCAGTGATGCTGTTGCCGACGGTAACCAAAGCATCTCCGGCTTTGATGTTGTCAATATCTACAGCGCGGGGATATGCGGCAATCCCTTTGACTTTAACGTGGATATTGCCGCTATTCTCGAGATTCACTTTAATACCGTCTTTAGTTCTGATGGCGGTCGCATTGAAAGCCGGATCGCTGTAGCGAGCAGGTGCTACGAACAGTGGCACACTAAACCGGATGCGGAACTCCATCGCCGCGCGCAGTACCGGATCGGCCGGTGGGATTTGCTCGACAAAAATTCGGTACGTTTTTTCCTTTTCGATGTCAGCGCCTTTCTTTAGCCTGAACCGAATGACCTGCTTCGACCCCGCCCTTACGTTAGTAATAGGTGGTGCCAGAAAAATATCGCGGGTGGGCGTTAATACATCCTTACCGGCCTTCTGAGCCCAGCTATAGGCTTTAATCTGAATCGGAATATCTTTGTTAGTGAGATTGGTAAGTTCTAACGAGCTACTCCGCTGTCGGGCCGACATATCGAGGCGCAGGGGTTGAATATTAAAGCCGGTTGCTGCAGAAGCGGTGTTTGCTACGCTGATACTGAGCAGTATGGCGGCGGCTATCAGTGGCAGCAGGGCCGATAGCCTATGAGCACTCAGCGGCCATCTGTGACGGGCCCCGAAATTGGTTGAATTCATAGCAACAGTTCCTTGTATTTTTGTTTAGCTATCGGCTAGCGGCTCGGTCAGTCTGAAAATAAGCAACCACCACACTCTATGACATATATTAAACGTTAATTACTGCAAAACCGGCGAATCCCTGCCAGTTCTGGCAATAATATACCAAAGCACTCAGTAGCGGCTTTATGGTTGGTGTTCAGGGAGCCACTGAACTAATTGTTTAGGGCCAAAAAAAACGACACGTTATCTACGTGTCGCCTCTTTTGCATCAAGCCATGATGTGACCGGTTTGAATCAAGCTACCTGCGGTGCTTTAGCTATTTAATTCAACCTCGACAGCAGATCGAAACTGCAGAATAACGCATCATGGCTCTTACGCTTACTGCCGCAATTAGAACGTTAGCGTGGCGGTTGCTACGTCTGAGTAGAAACCAGCAGTTTTAACATCGGTATTGGTTGCTGCAGGTATGGTACCCACTGCAGTGTAAACACCGGTGAATAGTGCCGGAACGCCCGGTACGCCTAAATCGACACTGGCGACTACACCGGTAAATGTAATGTTGTAGTCAATAGTACCTTCAGCGCCACCGCCGACGGGGGTTAGCTCAGAATCGAAATCTGTATTCGGGGTCACAGCGCCGGCAGTAGTCAGGTCGAGAGTTGCG
>CAJQNE010000123.1 GCA_905479545.1 uncultured Gammaproteobacteria bacterium
ATACGCACATTGGCATCAGAAAAATATTCATCATCAAAGTCTGTAATCCGGCCTATATTGCGGGTGTAATCCAACCGGGAGCGAAGGTATTCATTGGTGACATCCAGCACCAACCCGGGCACATCAAGTTGGCCATCTGTGATGGTCACTTCATTAAGCCGCCATTCACTTTGGTCCAGAGTAAAACCGGATTTCAGTGGCTTGGTGACTATTGCCAGTGGTTCATTATTGTTGCGCCGGTGATCGTTATTGGCATCTACAAATGCTGCGACAATAGCTCCGCTGCGTTCGGGGCTAAATACGAACCGCTCGCGTTCATTCTGCAGGGTTTTGTAGGCTGCAATATCGTAACCGCCGGGTGCCTCTGAGTCGGGCAGCAACATTACGGCAACGGTATTGCCGGGCTGGCCACTGCGATTAGTGCTAAAGCCGGAAATTAGCTGCACCTCGTTATCTAACACCTCCAACTCGCCTTTTAGCTTAAGCAAATTGCCGATAGCACTGCAGCCTGTTGTTAGTGTCATGGTGGCGATCAGTATGGCTCGGCAAACATGTCGTGCTGATTGTCCGAATTGAATTTTCATCAGCTGTGTCTCACCTAGATGGAAGGCATTAAATCTTGCGAGTGCCGTCTGCAGGTTTCATTGAGGTCCGCAGGTATCAGGCTTGCCATGATAGCGCCTTGTATATTTTGTTTTCAACGTTTAATATGTGCTGAACAATCGCAATGGCAAAATAGTTGCACCAGCCTGGCTGGTGGCTATTCAGGAATATCCAAGGTAACGCAATGACCAATGAACAAGCCCGGTTGCAGTTTATTGAACGAATGGGGCAGCAGGCAGCTAACGACGGCCTGACCCGAAGCGCTGGCCAAATTTGGGCAGCGCTTCTGTTGTCAGACGAGATGATGAGTTCTGCTGAACTTGCAGAGTTGTTGCAAATTACCAAGGGCAGTATCAGCACCAATGTACGAACCTTAGAAACATTGCACATTGTCGAGCGACGGTTTAAGCCCGGTGACCGACAAGACTATTACGCGATTCAGGAAAACCCTTACACCGCTTTAGTCGAAGGGCAGATAAGGCGTTTTGATAACGCCAATAAAATTGTCGCTGAAGCACTTGATGGCGTGAGAGGCGGATCTGCACAAGTAAAACTTACCGAGCTCGCCAGGTTTTATCAGTTGTATCAACAGTCAGCGGTAGGCTTGCTGGCCGCTATGAAGGCTGATCCTGAACCGGGTTCAAGCTAGTTTTTTACGATTACTAATAATTCTATCAATATCAGTGATATATCCAATGAACTCAAACAATGTCGGCCTCGCAATAGCGTTTACCTGCATAACCATTAGCGGTTGTGCCGTTAAAGCGCCATCAATGGGTTCCGCCTACACAGAGTATGTGCCGGAAGGTTGGCAATCGCTGGCCACTAACGGCACGGTGGATGAAGATTGGTGGCAGGACTTTAACGATGACCGGCTGACTTCGCTGATTATTGAGGCGGCTGGCGAAAACCCCGCTTTATTGCAAGCTTCTGCCCGTGTTGAACAAGCACAAGCGCAGGCAGGCATTACCGGTGCTGACCGGCTGCCCTCAATAAGCGCGATGTTCAATGCCAGTAAGCAAGAGCAACCGTTATCCAGCGACGGTCAACCTCTGCAAGTGACCACAGAGAGCTACAGTGCGACTCTAAACGTCAATTGGGAGATCGATTTCTGGGGGCGGCTTGGCTCGCTATCCAGCGCAGCAACTCAGGAGTTTTTGGCTTCCGCGAACAACTATCGTGCATTACGCCAATCAATCGCCGCACAAACGGCCAAAGCTTATTTTGCCGTTATTGAAGCGCGCCAGCAGCTAGAGCTTTCGCAGCGAACGGTCGATGCGCAGGAAGAAACCGCCCGGCAAATTGGCAATCGGGCCGATGCAGGCATTATCGCTCCAACCGACCGGTTATTGTCTGTTACCAATCTGGAGTCATCCCGCGCAGGTCTGTTGCAGCGGCAGACAGCGTTGTTACAAGTCACCCGGGGTTTAGAGCTACTAGTGCGGGACTATCCTTCCGGCACTGTCGTTACGCCCGAAAACCTACCCTATATGCCACCCCAGCCCGCTGCGGGTTTGCCAGCAGAACTGCTGGCCCGTCGGCCGGATTTATTAGCGGCCGAACGCAATTTGCTGGCGACCGGTTTACGCCGTACAGCGGCTCAGCGATCCTGGTTGCCTACTATTAGTCTCACCGGCTCGGTCGGTAGCCAAAGCAACGAAGTGAAAAACCTGCTGGACGGCGACTTCAGCCTCTGGTCTATCGCCGGACAGCTAGTGCAACCGATTTTTCAGGGTGGTCGTATCCGCGCCAATATCGACCTATCTCGTGCCCGCCAAACCGAAGCAGCCGAAGCTTATGTAGAGCAAGCGTTACAAGCGTTCTCAGAGGTTGAAATTGCATTGGCCAGTGACGAGTTTTTACGCCAACGCGAAGCGGCTTTAAAGCGTGCTGCGGATGCGGCGTCGGAAGCTGAGCGTATCGCCTTCAACCGCTATAACCAGGGTATTACACCATTTCTTACCGTGCTTGAAAGTCAGCAGCGAGCACTGGATACCACTAGCGCATTCTTAACTGCCCGTAGGGCGCGACTCGATAATCGGGTTGATTTACACCTCGCGTTGGGTGGCGGCTTTAGTGCTGCTAGTAATAGTACTGATAGTGCAACGACAGGACCGGGGAATACTTCGGGCAGCCCGGTCGGCAAAACCCCGCGCGCCGCTTACAGTGAGCTAGGGCAATGACGAATCGTGGGCAGCAGTCGACAGAAAGATCTCACATAACAATATTAGAAATACGGACATATAAAGCATGAACACTCCCTTCCGCTTACTGCTCGCACAATCCGCCTTTATAGCCTGCCTGGTAGCCTTTTTACTGCTGTCCGCCGCCGGCTGTTCATCAGCTGGAAACGAAGAATCTGCAGCGACAGCAGAAACCGCTGCGGCGGATTCCAAAGCAGCGAAACCCAACGAGGCTGCAAAGCCTAAACCGGTTGCCAGCGTGCGAGCCGTGGAAGTAAAAACCAGCGATCTGCAAACCTGGATATTCGGCGAGGGCACCGCCCGCGCAGTACGGCGTGAATTTCTGAGTTTTGAGAGTGCCGGGCGTATCGAATATGTCGACCCGGATCTGAAAGAAGGCGACAGGGTGCGCCGCGGTCAGGTTATTGCTTATCAGCAGCAGGACCGGTCCGTTGCCGATACCACCAATGCTGATGCCAACGTTGCCGAAGCCAAAACCCAGCAATCAGTGGCCCGCGCAAATTTGAGCGAAGCCAATGCGAGCCTGTCACTGGCAAAAAAGACCTTTCAGCGCTATGCCAAGTTGTTAGCTCAGAAGTCTGCTTCGCAGCAGGAGTATGACGAAGCCAAATTACGCATGAACCAAGCCATTGCGGCACAGCAGAAAGCCTCTCGCCAGTTAGCTTCATCGGCAACACAAATTACGGCGGCTGAAGCGCAGAAAGACAAAGCCTCCGTCGCCGCTAGCGAATCCCGAATTACTTCACCGATTGACGGCGTGCTGGCGCGGCTTAACATTGAGCAAGGCTATTATTTTTCGCCGCAGCAAATTCAGTCAACCAGTGAGGGTGGCGCACTCAACACGGTGCCAGTGGTGATTATTGATGCCAGTGCCTTTGAAATCACCGTCGATTTACCGTCTTATACCTCGCGCCAGATAAAGGTGGGTAACGAAGTACTGGTGCAGCTG
>CAJQNE010000124.1 GCA_905479545.1 uncultured Gammaproteobacteria bacterium
TAACGCTTTGGTTCAGGGGCACCGCGAAGCGGCAAGCGCAGCGCAGCCCTTGGAACGAAGGCCAAAGGCCGTAGTGGAAAGGGTGTCACTTGCAACCAATTGTTAGGTTTCAAACGTGATAATGCCATTGCTACTTCCTGATTTTGCATCATAGCCGCACCAAATACTCCCCCAACTAAAATTTCCAATTGAGAACCCAAGAGCTTGTATCATTTTTTCCGTATTTTTAGCTCGCAATTTTTCTTTGGATTCATCCCAATCAGACCAGCCGTTTCCGTACAAGCTAGCATCAATGTGGGCAAGTTGAATGATTTTTAGGCGGCCATTTTCAAATGCGAGAGACACTGCTGCTTTTAAAGCTTCAACCTTCATAGGAGGTAACGTGTACCAAACCCAGCCGTTCTTCAAATTACGAACTTTCAAGCCATCTTCCGCCGAAATAGCCGATGTTACATCCGACTCACTCAGTACCGCGGATATAGAAAGACCTGATTCGTGATCTAGCGAGAAGGCTGCCATTGATACCTAACGCCGTGCTTCAGTTGACCACATGCAGTGGAGCCGAAGGCGTAGCGGAATGTGGGTCAACTGCAAGCACTTGTTATACGCCGCTAACTTTGTTGATGCCATAAGCTTTGCCCCGAAAACTGCTGCGGCTATGAGCCAGTGAAAAATATCTACAGGTAAGTTACCAACAGCAGAAGAATTAGCAAGCGATGTATGAGGGCAACCGGCCCGCCCGCTTGGCTTCGAACTTGCCCACCGGAGCTGCCCAAAAACAAGAATGCCCACTGATAAGTGACGACCTGACATGACAACTAAAGGCATTTGCGAGGTGTATAACGCCCCGCATCAGGTGACCGCTGAGAGTGAAGCGGAGCGAAACGGAAGCGGGTCACCTGCATGCGGATGTTATGTAGCTGCCGCTTCATACTCTGCAATATAATATTCAATAGGGTGGGCAGTGCCAGACACATCAATTTTTTTACTCTGTTTGTTCACGAAATACGGAGAGTTACCTGCCAGTCTATCCCTTAATTCGCCAGACTCGAGATAGGCTTTGCTTTGGTAAAAAACTACCCAGCCCCATGGCTTAGAAATTGTTTCGTTGGATATGACCACACAGGCCGCTCCATCTCGTGAAGCAAAATCGTCAAGCATAGCTTGGACTCTTTGTTCGGCATCAGATTTGGTCATGATTACCTGCCGTAGTTTCTCCTGATACATAACGCCTTGCTTCAGGGGCGATTTTTGGAACGAAGTGCCGAAGGCCGTAGTGGAAAAAATTGTCCCGCTGCAAGCAATTGTTAGAAGACAAGCTAGAGGAGTGGCTCAACGCAAGATTCCAATACGGAAATGAGTTCGCTATCCATGAACTTATATTCGTCAGGTATTTCGAGAACATGTATAGGCTTATTCTCTACTAGCCGAGAAAATTTTGCTTTCACTTGGTTTCGGTGTTTGTTTTCCATCACAAAAATTTTGTCTGCCCACTTTAAGTCTAAGTGGTTCAAGGTTCGTTTGGCATTGGGGCTAGTGCCCGCAGAGCGGGCACTAAAACCTTTTTGACGATAGATATTCTCTGCCGTTGGACTACGCCACTTATTTCGACTGCATATAAATAACAGATTATTAGAGCTATTCATCAGTGCAGTTTTGATCCAAAAATTGGCGAGAATTCAGCCTTGGGTATACGAACCCAAGCTGCTTTGACCTATGCAGTTTTTCGGAACGTAGGTATAACATTTTCCAATTCTTTTCAGGCTTAAATGTCTCTATTGTGCCCATACCTTTGCCACTCTTGGCGTGATTCTTGACTCGCCTCCAAGCGATATTTCTTTCATCAGACATGATACTTACTCGGTAGTTAACGGGGTTCAGCAGCCGCGATAACACTGAGAATGTTCAATTGTACCAAATTACTGATTCTTGTTTTCTAACGCTTTGGTTCAGGTGCAGCCCGCAGGGCCGAGCGCAGCGAGTTTTTGGAACGGAGTGCCGAAGGCCGTAGTGGAAAAAATGTCACCTGCAACCAATTGTTATATGCCAACGCCTCCAAACCTACAACATTACTTCTCAGACGCTTTCGCCTGTTTAGTTTCAGCTAATAACGCCGAAATTTCCTTTTCAGTATACGTTTCAAGTTGTTCATAAGTGGTTTTAGTAGCCTCCTTTGAACCGTTTCCCTCGCCTAACAAACGATATTGACCATCACTGAAAGCGAAGTAAAAATAGAAAGGATGTGCTTCGCTTTCGGGCTTGGAGAAAATAACAACGGAAGCATCATCATTGCAGCTATAAACACTCCATGGATTACCGCCAATAACTTTGCTTATAGGCCCAATATTGCACTTCAGCTGTCCTTCACTGCTAAAACAGGGAAAAACCGCCAGAACTAGCGATAACGGCAAAAATAGGCGTTTTGAATATTTCAAAAGACTCTCCTTGGGATATAACGAGCCTGTAGAAAAACGCATTCAGACATAACCGCCAGCCCGAACCCGAATTTTTCTACAATTACCCGGCGTTGAAGGTTATCGTCAATAATCGTCATGCCTGATACCCGATATCCCGGAATGGTGTGAAAGAG
>CAJQNE010000125.1 GCA_905479545.1 uncultured Gammaproteobacteria bacterium
GAACGGGCTGGCAATTTTGAATAAAAAACGAGTCAGAGCGTGGTCGTCACCAAAACCGGTGGTAACGAGGTTGCCGGGGTGCAGCGACAGCGCCAGCAAACCCTTTTCGGCATATCGACGGTGTAGCTCAGCGGCAAACAGTGCGTTGCAGAGTTTTGCTTGAACATAGGCACCATTGCCGGAGTATTTGTTTTCCGCCATGGGGAAATTATCAAAATTCAGCGTGCGTGTTTGGCGGTGTGATTCACTCGATACCATCACCACCCGCGGCTCGCTAGCCGTTAACAGCCGGGGCATTAGTAACTGCACTAAATACGCGTGGCCATAATGACAAACACCAACAGTGGACTCAAAACCGTCCTGTGTTTCGGCGTAACGCATATTAAACACCCCTGCGTTGCACACCAGTACGTCAATACTTTCCGGCCCTAACAGTGTGGAGAATTGCTTAATACTGGCAAAGCCAGAAAGGTCCAACGGCAAGCTTTCGACCTGACTATTCGGGTGCACAGCCTGTATCTCAGCGCAGGCTTCAGCCGCTTTCTGCTCGTTACGACAGGCCAGGACGACCGCTGCTCCGCGTTCAGCCATACTGCTGGCAGCGGCAAAACCGATACCACTGTTGGCACCGGTAATAACGATACGTTTATCGGCTAGCGACAGCCCGTTCAATACTTGTTGCGTGGTGGTTTTTCCGTTGAATGACGTAGACATATACTTTGATCACTTGTTAATAAATTTGTGGTTTTTCTAATTAAAACGACAGCCGGAGATAGCGGGTTAGTGAAGCTTCCGCTCAAGCCAGCTGCTGCATACGCAATTGCTTCGGTGTAAGACCGTTCATCTTCCGGAATGCCCGGGTAAAGGCGCTGTGTTCAGAGTAACCGAGTAGCATAGCCACTTCGGTAATCTGTAATCGTGAATCGGCTAAATAGGATTTAGCCAGCTCATTGCGGACGAGGTTTGCTTCGCTGCGAAAATTGGTACCCGCAGCGGTGAGCTTCCGCTGTAAGGTGCGCACCGTGCAGTTAAGTTCTTCGCAGACATTGGCAATATCGGGTTCACCACTACGCAACTGAGTGGCCAACACCTCGCGCAGCCGCACTACCACCGCGTTGCTGTCTGGCAAACTCGCCAATAGTTGCTGAACATGCGGCTCAAGCACCTGCAGTAAGGCGACGTCGGTTCGCTTTAGCGGCTTGGTGAGCAACTCACGGTGGGCACGGATAACCGGTGCCGGACAGCCAAATTTTACCGGGCACTTAAAAAAAGCTTCGTAGGGCCGAATGTCATCGGGCGCGGGGTGGGCAAAGTCCACCGAATGCGGGTTGTAATCGTCGGGCATTACACTGCGACAGAACTGCACCATGCCAGCGAAACCCACTTCACCTACCAGTGGCCCGGTTTGGAACTCACTGATATCCCAGATCATCTCCACCACCTCAGGGCCCTCATGGCGAGTCATGGGAATGGCGTCAAATATCAGGCGCTGATATTGCACCAGTCGATCCAACACATCGCCGAAGGTTTCGCAGGCGAGCAGTAAGTGCCCGACCAGCCCAAGATGGCGGGCGGTAATCATCGCTCCCAGCTCCAGACCGAGATGCGGCTCCGATAGCGATCGCGCTGCCTTTATCAACTGTTTTTCCCAATCCAGCACATCCACCCGGTCGTTATCGTCTGCACCTGCGGTTGGGCGCGCAGTGCCGAGCACCGCCTCGGAATTTTGCCCGCGGGACTGCAAATATTCGTGCAGCAGCAATGTGAATGCGGCTGGCACAGCTCCTGCGGAGGTTTGCTTGGCCATAATGTAGTTCTGTTTAATTATGGCGCAAAGTGTCAAGTTTTCGCACAGTTATGTCAAGAATTTCACGCAGCAATGTTCGATAATCGGTTACTGAACAATGTCTGGTTCTCAGGTTTTCCATAGATTCCAGCAAACAGCGTAGTAGACGGAGCCACAGAGGCCCGCAGCGCACACTACATACGGAGCCATCGCCATGAACAGCCCAGCCACACTGAAAGTTTTATTACTTTCTTTTGCCCTCTTCCAACTCGCTGCTTGTGGCGGCGGAAGTTCTAGTCCCGGTGCTAACTCTGCCCCCGGGGGAGGTAACGGCCAAGCCGGCCCGACTGACCCTACGGATCCAACCGACCCAACCGACCCAACTGATCCTACCGATCCAACTGACCCGACCGACCCGACTGACCCAGGCACAACACAGGGCCGGACCTTCCTGATCGACGATAGTCCGGATGAAGAAGACAAAGCGCTATCTGCTTTCTTCCTGGCACGCGATGGCGACACCATCGAATTTGAAGAAGGCACCTTCGACATCAACACCACGCTGGTGATGTCGCATAAATCGAACATCACTATTAAAGGCCAGGGTCTCGACAAAACTGTACTCAACTTTGAGGACAGCACTACACCGGAAGGCTTGTCGCTGAGCCACATGGAAGGCATCTTTATCGAAGACCTGACGGTCCTCGACACCCCCGGATTTATGATTAAGGTTTCCGATTCAAACTTCGTCAACCTCACCAACGTCCGGGCGATGTGGTCGAGTGGCGACGGCGGCATGGACCCGGAAGTTCGATCAACGCTTGACACTGAATGTGTGCGCGCTCTATCCGCCGTGGATGCCTATGGCCAGTACACCGATGCCAATGGCATACCGCAGCGCTATGTTGTCGACCCCAGTAACGGCGGTTATGCCCTGTACCCGGTGTTGTCTAACAACATTGTGCTGGATAACGTCATTTCACTTGGCGCTTCCGATGCCGGTATTTATGTCGGCCAATCTAACGAGATTATTGTTAAAAACAGCGAGGCGCTATTCAACGTTGCCGGTTATGAAATCGAAAACTCCGATAACGCGGACCTGTTCGACAACGTCGCCCACTGCAACACCGGCGGCTTCCTGGTCTTCGACCTACCGGGCATCAATCAATACGGCGAACGCACCCGTATCTTCAACAACTACACCGGCTACAACAACCAGGCAAACTTCGCACCCGGTGGCATCGTTTCCATCGTGCCGCAAGGTGTTGGCGTATTGCAGCTTGGCTACGACGAAGTTGAGTTCTTCAACAACACCGTGGAATTTAACCGCACGGTCGGTTACGTAACGGTTAGCCACGAGCTGGTTGAAGGCAAGGCCGAGCACCCTGATAAGCGCATGGACTTGTACTCAGAGGGCGTTCACATTCACAACAACACCTTCACGTCCAACGGCCTGCTACCTCAGCCGCCAGACGAAGAAGCGATTATCTGTGCTGAAGGCGTTCCCGATGCGGGTTCAATACCCGGGCTCGGCGACCTGCTACCGTCAGAAATTCTCGACGCCCTGCCCTGTATTCCAGCTGGAATCGACGATACCCATACTTCGTTACTGCCAACTCTCATCGTCATCAAAGCTTTACAGGCTGGCGATGGCTACGGCCCCACTGGTGCTCATATCGTTTGGGACGGCATGTTTGATGAAGAAGCCAATGATTGTGACCTGGCGGCTGAGTTCCAAAGCAAGGTCGACCACAACGGCAAACCTGACTTCAACGGCAGTGATTTCCCCGACTGCCTGTACAACAAGTACAAGTTCACTGATCCAACCGACCCGTCCACGCGACGCCACCCACTCTATTGGCATTGCTACACCGACATGGGTGCGGCCAATGGTAATACCTTCTCGCGAGACGGTCGCCCCTACCTGAACTTCCAGGACACCGACCCGTTTAACCCGCCACTTACCGATATCAGTGCGCATGACTGCCCCACGCTGTTTGACGAACAATTGCCGCGACTACCAGAGATTGTGGTGCCCGAGTTCGAACCCGGTGCAAACGGCGCCGAAACACTATCGGACGAGGAAGTGCTGGCCATTTGTGAGAACTTCAGCGGCACCAGCGTCAACCGCGCAGCCCTGCAATACAACTGTCCGAAACTGTCGCATTACAACTTATTCGCTGATTCCACCGATCCTCGCAGCGGCTTCAATGAAGACGGCATTCTGTACGACCTGACCACGGCCCTGTTCTCTGACTACGCCAGCAAGCACCGTGTGTTGTTCTTGCCGCCGGGTGAGCCGATGAACTGGAACGAGGGCGATGCCAGCATGCCGAACGCCACACTGGATTTCCCGGTCGGCACGGTCATTGCTAAAACCTTCAGCTTCAAGAACGGTGCTGACGAAAATATTGTCGAAACACGACTACTCATCCATCGTGATGCCGGCGACGGCGATAGCTTGTGGGAAGGTGCTGCCTGGTTGTGGCAAACCGATGCCAACGGCGACCGCGTTGATGCTGAACTAGCTCTATCCGGTGCCAATGTTGCCGTTAGCTGGAATTACGACGACCCTGACCCCGACGTATCTGCGACCTATGTGGGTAGCACTGACAACTACGCGGTACCGCACCCGAACCAGTGCGGTAACTGCCACATCAACGAAGACCGCCAAGCCGGCGACGCGCCTATCGGCCCGAAAGTACGCTTGTTGAACCGGCCGATGGATTACGACAACAGCGGCACCGCCGAGGCCAACCAGTTACAACACTGGGTCGACTTGGGCATTCTCAGAGGCGCGCCTAGCCTCGGCGTTGATGCCCAGCTGATTGCTGTTAATGCCCAACGCTTACCCCGGTTCGACGTACCCGGCGACCGCTTTATTAACCCCGGCGTGCAGAATAACAATCCGGAGAACGCCACGGCTCACAACACCGAACAGCGGGCCCGAGCCTGGCTTGAAACCAACTGTGCGCATTGCCACAACAGTAAAGGCCTGGCCAGCAGTACCGGCGTGTTCTTTGATGCCTTCCGCAAGGTCAACCTGAACTACGGCGTATGCAAGTTCCCGAACACCGCAGGCAGTGCTTCTGGTGGTAATGAGTACGACATCGTGCCCGGCAGCGCCGACACATCGATCGTTTCGTTCCGTATCCACGCTGAAGATTCAGGCATCAACATGCCGCCCGTTGCGCGCAGCGTACTCCATGCGGAAGGCGTGTCGGTGATTGATGACTGGATTAGCAATGTCGTAAACGGCACATACGATAATGCCGGTTGTGAATAGCACAGCGCTGTCACGACAATAGTAAAATGAGCGCAGCAAGCCCTGCGGCGAAAACCGCAGGGCTTGCTGTTCTCAATTCACACTATCGGCAACCTTCAACATGATCTTTTCACGTTTACTTATGCCCTACCGACTCAATGTCGCCATGCTACTCACCTTAGCAGCGGCACCGGGCCTCGCTGCCGACACGCTCAGCAAACAGTACGTCGGTCGATGGCAAGTGAACCGCATCATGCAGGAACACAAACTACCCTATTACCCGCGCGGCTGTGATGCCGGCAAAGACATCCGTGAGATTGTCGCCGTAAACCCCAACACCATTGAAATCCGTGGCGGCAAAAAGCCCGGCACGTACCAGGTGGGGCAAGACAATAGTGGATATTTTTTCGAAGCCCGCCGACGCACCAAAGTACTCTGGGAAATTCCCGGCGACACCTTCCTGCACGGAGCCGGTACTTACTGGAATGCTTATCGGCGTTGTGACGACTAAACCATCAGAAAGATGCCCGGTATAAGCTAAGCGACCCTCACCTCAGCTACTGCCTCTGGTGCTTACCGGTTCCGCAACTATCTAACACTGCTTTTGCAGAGTCCCGCCTTTTCAAATCAGACTGTTGCGATTCACTTATTAATCGCCAGAATATCAGCCCAAGCCTGCCTACAACCGTACTTTAGAACGGTGCAGCTGCCCTACCTGATTCAGCAGAATATATTGCGAAACTCGGAGACTAATTGTTTCACTGACACTGACACCCGTTCGCCTAACGAAAGTTGGGGATTGCGTATTTCTAGCTACTACACCAGCATTTCTGGGAGGCTAGGCTTGGCTGAGTGAAACAGTGTTGTTGCCCACAAGCGAAACTCCACGCTTTTTGACAGAATATAACCTCCCAAAGCTGGTATTGAACGGTAAGCGCAACAAATGTCGCATCCGTTAACTTAATAGTGTTAACTACGTGTTATGAGTAGAAAACCTTTTACAGAAGAACAACGCCAACAGCGCCGTGAAGATATCCTCGATGCGGCAATGACGGTATTTGAGGACACTGACCCGGCTGATGGTATCAATGGCCTTGAGGCCGTTAGCTTTCGCAAAGTTTCCGCTGTGCTGGGCTGCAGTTACACCGCGCTGTACCGCTATTTTTCCAGCAAGGAAATTTTGGTCAATGCGTTGCGAGCACGCGCGTTTGCCTGGATTCGTGACGAAATGCTGCGAGCAATTGACCCGACAGCCCCATTTGATATTAAGCTAAACGCACTCTCCCAAGCCTACATCCAATCTGCCGTTAATAGGCCTCAGCGCTACGCGATGATGTTCTTTGATCTGGACGAAACGGATACGGCCAAGCAGTCGCTGGAACTTAAGACGGCCAAGCGCAGTGCTTTGGATGTTTGTACCCAGGTGATTGTTTCGGGACAAAAAAGCGGCGACTTCCCTTCAATGGTTGACCCGCTCACTGCTGCTCATATGTTCTGGATAGGAGCGCACGGACTCGTATCACTTGAGGTTGCCGGCCAGTTTGTTATGGGCCGCGATTTCGAAGCACTAAGATCCTTACTGGTTGGAATCTTGCGAGCAGGGCTAGAACACTCTGGCGATATCTCCGCAGAAGGCGTTACCAATGTTGAGACCAGACAACAGGCTTAATTGCAACTGATGACCAAACAACTCAGGCTCGAAATTAAACGCGCCGGCTAATGCCAAACTACCCCTAACAGTCAGCCACCGAAACCGCCTGCAAATACTTTTTAAAGTAGTCCGACATTTCCTGCCGGGCAACAGCAGCTTCCGGAAAAACACTTTCTAACAATGGGAATACATGTGGCAAATGCGACCACAGCATTAGCTCTACATCAACGCCCTGCTCCTTAGCACGGCGAGCTAGCAACACACTATCACCACACAGTATTTCGGCATCTGAGGCCATTAACAACATCGGCGGAAAGTCTTTGAAATCGGCATAAATCGGCGAAACTTCCGGATCGACCCGGCTGGCCGACCCCAGGTACATATCGACTACGCTCTGCAGCGGCTCCAACGGCAGCATCGCTTCGCGCCGTACATTCATTATGCGATAAGCGGGATTGTGCAGCCGTGCTGAGTCGGTTGCCGGCGACAAACAAACGGCACAGGCCGGCATGGGCAGATCGTTTCTGCGAATGCGCTGCAGCAGGCCGAGTACAAGGTTACCACCGGCGGAGTCGCCACCCAGCGCGATTTTTTCAGCGTCGAAACCGGCATCCAACAACGCCCGGTAAGCCCGCTCGCAGTCATCCAGACCGGCGGGGTACGGGTTCGCCGGGGCGAGTCGGTAATCCGGCATAAACCCTGCGGCACCGAGGTCCCGGCACAGCCGTTGAAGGGCTTTTACGTGCACTTCCGGAACAGCGGGAAGAATGTAAGCGCCACCGTGCAGCCACAGCAGCACCGGCCCGTCGGTTTGCTTTAAATCACCCACCACATGCCCCGGTACCCCGGCGTCTCGCGGGCCGATCATCCGGTAGTCGATTGGCAGCGATTCTTCCAGCCCGCGGTTTCGCTTGCTGATGGCCAGCTGACGGCGGGTTATCTTCTCCGGGCCACCACGAATCATCCGGGCCAATGATGGCTTTATAAACAGACGTAAGAACCACAGAGCCAAGCGGCTACGCCAGCCAAGGCGAACTTGCCGAATGCTGGTATCGACGGTTATATCTGCAGCGGATGTCATGAGGCGTTTCCTGATAGATAACAAAATGGTTAGCAATAGCAGCGACTTTTCGTGCGTGCCGGTATCGGCAAGCGACCACGGCAGCAAAGCGCCACTGCAGCGTCAGCCATCAAACCGGCTGGCCGCATTGGTCGGCGAGGATTGTTTTTCAGCATCACATACTCCGCCGTACTCCAGCTGCACGCACCTAACCAAAGGTAGGGTTGCCTATCAACACCTACCTTTCGGTAGGCGCTGAGCCCGGGTGCCAGCCTATAAAGTCACGACTATTCTCATCAGGATTACTAAAATGCCCGCATCAAAATCCCAGCTGATTTCCGGCCAAAGCAAGGTCAATCGCCCCCGTCGCTTGCCGATGATGGATGCTAGCTTCCTGCAGACCGAAACCCGTGAAACTCCGACGCATATTGCCTCGCTGCAGATTTTCCAATTACCGAAAGATGCCGGCATAGAGTTCATAAAAACTGTAGTAGATACCATGCGCGGACCAGAGGAACTCGGGCGGCCGTGGAATTTAAAGCTCGCGCCGGTATTTATGTCGGGCCTGGCCCCGGCGATGGTAGAAACCACCGACATTGATATGACCTACCACGTTCGGCACACCTGCTTACCATCGCCGGGTGGAGAACGGGAACTAGGCGAACTGGTTTCGCATTTGCACAGCACGCTGTTGGACCGTTCGCGACCGTTATGGACCTGCCATGTAATTGAAGGGCTCGAAAATAACCGGTTTGCTCTGTATATAAAAATTCATCACGCTCTTATGGATGGCATAACGGGCACAAGCGCATTAACCGGCTGCCTGGGAACCGAACCACAAGATAGCTGGTCGCCCGCCTGGGCAGCAGAAACGGTGGCGAAGAACACCCCCACAAACCCTAAAGCGACACCAGTAACTCAACCCGACAACCTACGTCTACGGCATTTGCCGCGCAGCATCGCCCATATTGCCGGGCCACTAATCCGTCTCAAAGGCAAAGGCCAAAGCGTACCCATTCGGCTACCGTTCACCGCCCCCACCAGCCCGCTAAATACCCCCATTACCGGAGCACGCCGGGTGGCTACACAGCTGCTGCCATTAAACCGGGTCAAAGCGTTAGCAAAACAAACAAATGCTTCACTGAATGATATATTTCTGGCGATCTGCAGCAGCGCTCTTCGTCGACATTTGCTCGACAGTAACAGCCTTCCCACGGAGTCACTGGTGGCTGGGGTTCCGGTAAGCCTGCGAACCGAAAATACCAGTCACGATGCCGGCAATGCGGTGGGCTTAATCTGGTCAGTTCTCGGCACCGAGTACGCCGATCCGCTGGAGCGGCTTCAGGCCATTTGTAAATCCACCAAAGCCAGTAAGGATTAGCTGAACAGCATGAGCGAAAAAGAGCGGTTGGCGTTCACCATGATGACCATGGCGCCTGCATTCGCAATACTG
>CAJQNE010000126.1 GCA_905479545.1 uncultured Gammaproteobacteria bacterium
CTCAGCACATAGCCCCGGCGCTGCTTAGCGCTTTTCGGGTTACTGATAGGGTTAACGGTAGAGGGCGACTTTGGCAACGAGGCGATCATGGCGATTTCGGCCAGCGTCAGTTCGTCTACGGTCTTGCCGTAGTACACGTCAGCAGCAGCACCGACACCGTAGGCGCGGTGGCCAAGGAAAATTTTGTTCAGGTACAGCGTAAGAATCTGCTCTTTGCTCATCTGCTTTTCGATACGCAGAGAGAGCAGGATTTCTTTCAGTTTCCGCTCGTAAGTTTTTTCGTTGCTGAGCAGCAAGTTACGGGTTAGCTGCATGGTGATGGTGCTGCCACCCTGGCGCTTTTCACCGGTAGTCGCGAGACCGTAAACCGAGCGCGCTAAACCCTGCCAATCAACACCGGGATGTTCAAAAAAGCGGTCGTCTTCGGCAGCCAGAAAGGCCTGAACCATTTGTGGTGGTAGCTGCTCGTAGGTTACCGGGCGGCGGCGCTGCTCGCCGTAGCTGGCAATCAACTTGCCGTCAGCGCTGAACACTTCCATTGGCACTGAAAGTTTGGTTTCGTTGAGTTTCTCAATATCCGGCAGTTCGGAACCGATAATTTGATAGCCGAACATAAGCGCTACAAGTACAACCACCGCTGCGCTGAGCGCCATGGTGAGTAATATAGCGACGGGTTTGATGAGAATAGTGGCGAAGGCTTTTAGCAGTGGCATGGTTTAAGTTTATTGGCTTACCAGCGGCGCAGTATACGCGCTAAGTGGCTACGGCTCATTTGTCGCGTCACGTACAGTGGGCGGCTAGGTGGCAGATTTAGTAAAGAGTGCGATAAAATTTAACTTTATATGCCAATTTTCTCCCAAAAGTCGCGATTATTCCTAAATTTTCCTTGTTTCCCGATAAGCTGACGGGATAACCTACTTGGCAGTCTGGCTGGTTATTTTTGGCGCTAGTGCGCTATGCCATTATGAAGAGCCTTAGCAAGCAATATTTAAGGTTTTAGCTTAGGCTTGAGCGATAGCGAAAATAGCAAAGTAAATATTTTTAACGATTCGGCAATTAAAAGAATACGGCGACTACAGTGGCAGCACACGGCGGCAGGATAATTGGCTTCGACATAAGTGACACAGCGATAAAAATGCTGGAGTTCAGTGGTGTTGCGCGCAAGGATGGTGGGCTGCCCGATAAGCTGAAGATTGAGCACTATGCAGTGGTGAGCTTACCGACCGGTGCGGTGGTCGATAAAATTGTTGTCGATCCCGAGGCGGTTGGTGAGACGATAGCTAAAGTGGTGCGCAAGTCAGGCACCCGAACCCGCCGAGCCGCGTTGGCGGTAGGTGGGCCGTCAACGATTACCAAATATATCAATATGCCAGTCGGCCTTACCGAGCGGCAGATGGAACAACAGATTGAAATAGAGGCCGAGCAGCACATCCCATTTCCGATTGAGGAAGTGAGTATCGATTTTGAAGTGCTCGGCCCGAAACCCAATAACCCCGAAACGTTGAATGTGCTGCTGGTGGCGGCGCGTACCGATATTGTTGACGTAAAGGTCGATGCGGTGGAGTCGGGCGGAGTTGAGGCAGTTGTTGTCGATTTGGCAATTTTTGCCTTAGAGAACGCTTGTGAATTTCTCAATCACCAGCTGCTACCAGGCATTGATGCCAAGAGCAAAAACAAGAGTAAAGACAAGGACAAGACCAAAGCCAAAGCCAAGGGTAAAGATAAGGGCAAAGGCAAAGAGAAGGCTAAAGCTCAGGAGCCAACAATTTCCCAGCGCGTAGTGGTGGTTGACGCTGGCGCGACCACTACTTCTATTACCGTATTAGAAAACGGACACCCTATTTACACTCGTGACCAACAATTCGGCGGCAATTTGTTGACCGAGGAAATTATGGAGCGCTACGGCCTCAGTTATGAAAAGGCTGGATTGGCAAAGAAAACCGGCGAGTTTCCCCCGGGAACCAATTATGCCGATGATTTGCTTAAACCCTTCATGCTCGAGATGGCGCAGCAGGTAAACCGAGGTATTCAGCTATTTCAGTCGGTAAAGGCCGGCCAACAAATGCAGCAGATTATATTTGCCGGCGGTTGCGCAGCGATTAAAGATATTGATCGGGTGGTGCAGGCCGAAACAGGCATTCCTACCGTGATAGCCGACCCCTTCGGCTCTATTGCCATTTCGCCGCGGGCAATGCCTGAGCGGGTGAGAAGAGACGCGCCAGCGCTGCTAATCGCAGCCGGACTCGCACTGCGGGGGTTTGACTAATGTCGCGAATTAACTTACTTCCCTGGCGTGCCCGGCGCCGCGAAAAGCGGCAAAAACACTTTCTTGCCACATTGGTCGCTACCGCTTTGATTAGCGCGGCGGCAGTGGGTTCGGTGTATTTCTATTTTCAGAATGCAATCGAATTTCAGGTCGAACGGAATAACTACCTAAGGCAGGAAACGGCAGCGCTGGATATAAAGATTGAAGAAATTAAAGAGCTGGATGCTATTAAGGCGGCAGTAATTCAGCGGATTCAGATTATTGAACAGTTGCAGTTGCTAAGGCCGCAAATTGTTCATCTTTTTGATGAATGGCTGGATACTCTGCCGGAGGGCGTTTACCTCACCGGTATTGAACAACTTGGCCCCGCGCCACCAAAAGTAGGCGACCCGCCAACGTTAACGAGCAATGGCATCGCCCGTATACGGGGCACTGCACAATCCAATGGCCGGGTGTCTACCTATATGAACCAGCTGGACGCGTCTGAATGGTTGGCCGATCCGCAGTTGGTCATCATTCAAACCAAAGAAGCTGATAACGGTACCCGGGCTAGTCAGTTCACCCTTACTGTGCAGCAGCGCAATCCGCTGCTCGATAAGTTGAGAGCGCAGCGCATTAAAGGCACACCAGCAGGGGACGGTTCATGAAGTTCTCGGAAATTACTCTCGACGACG
>CAJQNE010000127.1 GCA_905479545.1 uncultured Gammaproteobacteria bacterium
TTACCTGGGTTTTCAGCGATTCGCGATGGCGCGCACAGTAACTGGCGAGATAGAACAGAATGCCGATTTTGGCAAACTCTGAAACCTGCACCATTAGCAGCCCGAGGTTAATCCAGCGCTGACTGCCATTACGGCGTACGCCGATTCCGGGTACCAATACCGCAACTAAAATGATCAGCGATACCACCAGAACCAGCGGCGCGATTTTTTCCAGCAATGTTATTGGCAGCTGATAAACCAGCGCCATAGCCGTAGCGGCCAATAGCATGAAGGCTGACTGTCGGGCAACGAAGTACCAGGTGATGCCGTGCTCGATTCGTGAGTGGTCAACCGACGCCGTGGCAACCATCACGAGCCCCCATGCCAGTAGCGCCGCAATTGCCACGAGCAAGCCACGATCGCCCTGATACGTGAGATTGAGCTTGCCACGGGCTGGCGCGACGCTCACTTGCTCAGCACTATTGGCAACGCTACTCATGAGCGGGCCTCCAGCGCTTCAATCGCCGCAACAAACTGCTCGCCACGATCGACATAGCCGCCGAACTGATCAAAGCTCGCACAGGCGGGCGAGAGTAGAACCTGATCGCCATGGCTGGCATTTTCAAAACACCAGGCCACGGCTTCGCCGAGGGTCAGTAACCGGGTGACCGGCACATCGTTGGCCAATACGCCGGCTATTAACGCCGCGTCCCGACCGTAGACAATCACGCCTTTTACCCGCTTTGATAACCCGGCCCGGAGCGCGGCAAAATCCTGATCTTTACCTTCACCACCCGCCAGCAGCCATAGTGGCCCGGGCATACCGGCCAAAGCCGCCAGCGTTGCGCCGACATTGGTTGCTTTTGAATCGTTAAACCACTGCAAACCGTGTGCGTCGGAAACCCACTCGGTGCGGTGTGCCAGACCACGGAAATCTCGCAACTGCTGTTTTAGCAGCTCATCATCAACAGCGAGCGGCAGCGCGTCGATTAACGCGATTACCGCCAGAGCATTGAGCTGGTTGTGCCGCCCCGGCAGGTGCAATTCGTCAACCGGCAATACCGGCCCACCGCGGCGCAATAGCCAGAATTGCCCCAGGTGCTTGCCAATGGCGTAGTCGACATCGGTGCGACGCTCGTTAGCAAAGCGCAATGACTTACCCGGCACCGACATATCTGCCACGGATAAGTCGTCGGCGTTAATTACCGCGACAGTTTTTGGATTATCGCCGAATATGCTGGCCTTACTTTCAACGTAGGCATCGTAGGATTCGTAGCGATCCATATGATCAGGTGAGACGTTAAGTACCGTTGCAACAGACGGTGCCAGACTAGTGGTGGTGTCGAGCTGAAAGCTCGATAGCTCCAACACATATACGTCTGCTGCCGGATCGCCCGCTGCGGGCAACAAATCCAGCGCCGGAACGCCGATATTGCCGCCAACCCCGGCGTTATATCCGGCTGCTTTTAGCACCTCACCGACCCAGGTGGTGACCGTGCTTTTGCCATTCGAGCCGGTAATCGCAATCACTGGCGTACCGCTTAAAGCGACCGCACGAGCAAATAGCTCAATATCGCCGATTACCGGCAACCTGCGCTCTTTTGCTGCCAGCAATAGCGGCGAATCCAGCGCTATGCCCGGCGAAGCAACAACGTAACCGATATTCCGCAGGGCAGCATCAACATCATTGCTGTCACGGCAATCCATAATGTCACCCAGGCACTCGGCTAATTCAGCCAATCGCGCGGGGCGGCGGGTGCCGTCGGCTAGCACAAATGGCCGATCGTGACGGGCAAGCCAACGCGCGGTGGCCACACCAGACACACCCAACCCGGCGATTAGCGCCGTGCCGGTAAGTGCCGGAGTGCCGTGACGGAGGATGTTGACGAGGGCTGTCATTAGCGGAACTTCAACGTCGACAGACCGATAAGCACCAGCACCACAGTGATAATCCAGAACCGGACGATCACCCGGGGCTCAGGCCAACCTTTCAACTCAAAATGATGGTGCAGCGGCGCCATACGGAAGATGCGCTTGCCGGTCAGCTTGAACGATCCGACCTGCAGGATGACCGACACGGTCTCCATCACAAAGACGCCGCCCATAATGAACAGCACTAATTCCTGACGAATAATAACCGCCATCACGCCTAGCGCCGCACCTAAACCCAGCGCGCCGACGTCGCCCATAAAGACCATTGCCGGATACGCGTTGAACCAGAGGAAACCCAGACCCGCACCGACCAGCGCGCCGCTAAACACCACCATCTCGCCGGACCCGGCGATATAGGGGATGCTGAGGTAACCCGCGAACTGCGTATTGCCTGATACGTAGGCCATAATGCCAAGCGCAGCACCGACCAAAACCGTTGGCATAATCGCCAAACCATCAAGCCCGTCGGTAAGGTTAACGGCGTTTGAAGTACCGACAATTACAAAGTATACGAAGACGATGTAGCCTGCTCCCAACGGGATAGCGAAGTCTTTGATAAACGGAATCATCAGCTCGGTCTGTGCCGGACCGCTCGCAGTAAAATACAAGACTAGCGCCGCAATTAGCCCGGCAATCGACTGGCCGAGGTACTTCCATTTGGCCGGTAAGCCGCGTGAGTCACGTTTCACTACTTTTAAATAATCGTCAATAAACCCGACCACTCCGAACGCAACCATTACGCCCAGAGTTATCCAGATATAGCGATTCGTCAGGTCACCCCATAACAAAGTCGAGACCGTAATGGCGACGATAATTAGGGTGCCGCCCATCGTCGGCGTACCGGCTTTCGACAAATGCGATTGCGGCCCATCATCCCGCACGCTCTGGCCAATCTGCCGGAAATTCAAATGCCGGATCATCCACGGCCCGATTGCGAGGCTAAGAATCAGCGCGGTATTGACGCCAAGAGCCGCGCGCACCGTAAGGTAGCCAAATACATTGAAGGCGGAGTAATACTGGGTAAGCCATTCAGTCAGTAGCAGCAGCATTAACCTTGTCCATCCTGTGTAGTTGATTGAGTGGCGGTGGCAGCGCGTAAGGCCTGCACTACCTGCTCCATGCCCGCGCTACGCGAGCCCTTAATAAGCACTGCAACAGAGTCGCTGGCCGCAGCCAGGTCGGCTTTCAACGCCTCGGCGAGCTGTTCGCGGCTGGCAAAATGCTGAGCACCACCGCCGAAACGACGCACGGCCTGAGCACTGAGCGGGCCGGCGGCATACAGCCGCTCGATACCGGCTTCTTTGGCAAAACTGCCAATCGCGCCATGCTCTTGTTCAGCACCCGCGCCGAGTTCACTCATATCACCGAGCGCCAGCCAGGCAACGTCACTGGCTTCGGCGACAAATTCAATTCCGGCGCGCAATGATTCAGGGTTGGCGTTGTAGCTGTCATCCAGCAGCGTAGAGCCTTGCGGGCCGGCAATAGGTCGCAGCCGACCCGATGGTGCTTCGACCGCTGCTAGCCCAGTAGCAATATCAGCTGGCGACATACCAATCGCGTGACCAATCGCGGCAGCGCCGAGCGCGTTTTCGACATTGTGCTTGCCGGGTAATGGCAAGCGAACGCTGGCTGTGCCCGCGGGCGTATGCAGGGTAAATTCACAACCATCAAAACCAACCTGCACATCACTGGCAGTGACGTCGGCTTCGATGTTAAGTGCAAAGGAAATCGCGCTGCGTCCTTGTAACTGCGATTCAAAAATATGGCCGTAGCCGGTTTCTGCATTGACTGCCGCCACGCCGCCCTCAGGCAGTTTGGCGTACAGCTCACCCTTGGCGCGAGCCACCCCTTCAACCGTGCCAAAGCCCTCAAGGTGGGCCGGGCCGACATTGGTAATCAGGCCATAATCGGGCTCAGCAAGGGTAGAAAGATAAGCAATCTCGCCGGGGCTGTTAGCCCCCATCTCGATCACCGCCATCGCTTGGTCGCTAAGCTCTAGCAGCGTCAACGGCATCCCGATGTCATTGTTAAAATTGCCTCGGGTTGCAAGCACATCATCGGCGCTGCCGAGGTGTTGAGCTAGCATCGCGGCGAGTAATTGTTTAGTCGTGGTTTTGCCATTACTGCCGGTAACCGCAACGACTTTGCCGCCCCACTGCTGACGCCACCAGCGAGCCAGTTGGCCAAGCGCCTTGCGCGTATCACCAACCACCAACTGCGGCACTGCCACATTCAATTGGCGTTCGACCAACAACGCGGCGGCGCCGTTATTCACGGCTTCATCAGCGAAAGCATGAGCGTCGTGGCGCTCACCACTAAGACAGATAAACAGCTTGTCCATCTGCACCTGGCGTGAATCAGTCATCACACCAATAAATTCAATATCGTCGCCAATAAGCTGGCCATTAACGGCAGCCATTACAGCGGAGAGTCGGGCGCGAATCACGCAGCACCTGCCTTAGGGGTTAAATGAGTTTCAGTGGATTGCGAGCCAGTCGAGCCAGCCGCTCTGGCAGCTAGCGCATCAGCAGCCTGCTGATGATCCGAGAAAGGCAGTCGCGTGCCTTTAGTTTCCTGGTAGTCCTCGTGGCCTTTGCCAGCGATTAGCACCGTGTCTTCCGGGGCCGCCCGGGCAATAGCCCAGAAAATCGCCTTGCTGCGATCCAGCTCTATATGCGTGGGGTTGTCACGCATCCCGGCACAAATTCCATCAGCAATGGCAACCGGTTTTTCGCTACGCGGATTGTCACTGGTCACCACGGTAAAATCAGCTTCATTCTCTGCAGCGGCACCCATCTCTGGCCGCTTACCGGTGTCGCGGTCGCCGCCACAACCAAACACACACCACAGCTTGCCGGCCGCATGAGCTTTGGCGCTCTGCAAGGCATTAGTCAGCGCATCGGGTGTATGGGCGTAATCCACCAGCACCGTCGGTAACGGCACCGTTTTTTCGCCAGCTGCAACTAACTCCATGCGGCCCATGGCTGTGCTGGCTGTCTGCAACGCGTTGGCCGCCACCGGCAGCTCCATCCCATCAGCTAGCAAACCACCTAACGCTGCCAATAAATTCGCCGCATTGAACGTGCCCATTAGAGAGCTATTCAACTCGATTTCGCCAAAACTGCCACTAACCTTTAACCGCAACCCCTCTGGCTCGGCAAACACCTCAGCCAGCAAGCGGTGGATATCGCGCGGCAGGTGCTCCAGCGATACCGGGTTTAATGCATAAGCGATACGCTCAATACCAGTATCAACGCGGGCCAATAACTCAGCACCAAATTCATCGTCGGCATTAACAACCACTGCGGCCAGCCCGGGCCACCCAAACAGCTTGGCCTTGGCTTCACCGTAACTAGCCATGTCACCGTGATAATCGAGGTGGTCGCGGCTTAAATTGGTAAATATCGCGGTATGGAACTGACAGCCACCCACCCGGTTCTGCGCCAAGGCGTGCGACGAGACCTCCATAATCACATCGGTCGCGCCATCATCACGCATATCGGCCAGCAACTGCTGCACCCGCGGCGCCAAGGGCGTGGTATGAGTTGGCTTGGCTAACGCATCAGCAAAGCCATAACCGAGCGTGCCAATCTGGCCACATTTTTTACCGGCCGCATCCGCTGCCTGGGCATACAAATGGGCGACCGTGGTTTTTCCGTTGGTGCCGGTAACACCGAGCAGCCGCAGCGCTTCGCTGGGATGACCGCAGAGCGCCGCGGCCAGTGTGCCGAGCTGCTGCTGCAAATTTTCAATCTCGACCACCGGCACGCCGAGCGCGACTGGCAGGTGTAACGCCGGGTCAATCGCAACGGCCCTCGCACCGGCCTCAATAGCGGCACCGGCGTAACGCAGGCCATCGCCACCGTCGCCGGTAACGGCGACGTAAAGATCACCCGCCTGAATGGCGCGGGAGTCGTTGTTAATACCGGTTATTTCAACATCACTATCAACAGTGACGCCAACGGCGGCCAGCAGCTTAGCGAGTTTCAAAACAGCTCCTCTGTCATTGCGACCGGCTCAGCCGAATCTTCCTCAACTCCAGGCTCCGCCTTGGGCTCCGGTAACTCAGTGGTTTGCAATATTGGTGCTTGCTCCGCTTCTAAGCGACGCTGCTCTTCCTCCGCCTGTTTCCGCAGCAATTCTTTCAACAGCCGCTCGTTTTCCTGCTCCTGTTTTTGCAGCTCTATACGACGAACCTCCTGCAGCCGCGCCGCTTCGATTCGCTCCGCCTCAAGGCGCTTGAGCTCTGCATCAACTTCCCACTGAGGACGCATTCCGGGCAATTTATCCGGGCGCACATTCAGCAGCCGCAGAGCGTCTCGCGCCACTTCAGCAAATAGTGGCGCGGCGACCTGGCCGCCATAAATCTGACTGCGGCCGGGTTCATCGATAACAACCACAGCTACAACTCGTGGATTGGTGCTCGGTGCCATGCCAGCAAATACCGTCAGAT
>CAJQNE010000128.1 GCA_905479545.1 uncultured Gammaproteobacteria bacterium
TTGGCCGACATCACCTGTCCGGTTTTATGCTTCATCTCTCCAGCCGACAGCATCGCCCCGCCAGCCGCAGTACGAGGAATTCGCCGCGCCGCACCTCTGGCTGACTTACACGAAGTTGGCATGACCGGCGGTCACATGGGCTTGGTGTGCAGTAGCGCCGCCAACCAACTAACCTGGCCTGCGATTAACGACTGGCTACGCTGGCAAAATGCCGGGGGCAAGCCAGAGAGCCGCCCGGAGCGTGTTTCCCCCTGGAATGACGATGCACTCGCTGATTCACAAGAAGAGCCTTCTAACCTGGCAGAGTCGGCCTCGCTCGCGATGGAGGTGCTCGGCGAACTAGGCGTAAACGCGGCGCGAACGGTAAACCGAAGCTCACGCAATGCCGCACAGCTTTTCCGCGAAGCACGCGATGCATTTCCACAGTTATTCAGGCTGGAAGCGATTCGGGATAATAGCCAAATTTCGATGGCTGAACTTATTCAGGAACGCGGTAAAAAGTCGCCGTCCAATACCGCTTTTTTGTTCGATGGTCGAAGCCATAACTACAGCGCAGTGAACGAGCGGATCGACAATATTGTTCGCGGTTTGATCTCAGTGGGTGTGCGGCGTGGCGAACACGTAGGCGTTTTAATGAGCACCCGCCCTTCTGCTGTAACGCTGGTGGCTGCGATTAACCGACTAGGCGCTATTGGCGTATTACTACGCCCGGATGGTGAGCCAATGCAGGAATTACGCCTTGGCGGCGTAAAACGGCTAATTACCGACCCCGAAAGCGCGCCTGCTGCAGTGCAGCTAAATACCCTACAAGTACTTGTACTCGGTGGCGGCGGCCAGCAACGTGACCTTGCCGCCGAGCTTGGTAGCACCTCGGTAGTGGATATGGAGCGAATCGATCCAAACACCGTTACCCTACCCGGCTGGTATCGCCCGAACCCCGGGCTAGCCCGCGAACTGGCCTTTATTTTGTTCACGGGTAAAGGCGATGGCACCCGGGCCAACCGCGTTACTAACGGTCGCTGGGCCCTGTCTGCCTTTGGTACCGCCTCAGCAGCGGCGATCAGCAGCACTGATACCGTATTCGGTACCACCATGCATTACCACCCCTCCGGCCTGCTGACTACCTTCGGTGCCGCCATTGCTGGCGGCGGACGTCTGGCACTCACCGACACTTTCCGGCCTGAAACCTTCTGGGATGAGGTCCGTCGGTACGGAGTGACGGTAGTGTCGTACACGTGGACATCACTGCACAGCGTGGTAAATTCACCCAGGCACCCGCTTGAAGCCAGCACTGCCGTGCGCCTGCTAATGGGCTCAGGCATGCCAATGGCACTATGGAGCAGAGCTAAGAGCCGGTTTGCACCGGCCAGTGTTCTGGAGTTTTACGCCAGCACTGAAGGCGAGGCGGTTCTGGCCAATATTGACGGTGGCCACATTGGCGCTAAGGGTTTGCGTTTACCTGGTAGCGCGCCCCTCAAACTAGCGGCTTATGATATTGAAAACCGCCGCCTTCTGAACGGCGACAACGGTTATGCCGTAGAGGTAGTCGACGGCGAAACCGGCATGCTGCTCGTACAAGCAAAAGACGGCAATGGTAGCGGCGCGCTCCGCGGCCTGTTTGCTCCCGAAGATGCCTGGCGACAAACCGGTGATTTATTCCGACGCCAAGATGGTGAATACTGGTTTGCTGGCTCGCTTAGCCAACTGATCGCGACTAGCAGTGGCCCGGTTGCAGCAGTTGCCGCCGAAGACGCCGTTGGTCACATCGACGGCATTGATTTAGCCTTGGGCTATGGCTGCAGTGCGGGCAAAGAGCAGCACTTTGTAATGGCAGTAGCGACCGTCGGAAATTATCTACCGACGGCCGTAGAGCTCAATTCTGCATTAGCGGATTTAACGGTTAATCAACGCCCTTGGCGAATTCACTGCGTCAGCGAAATACCTAGTACTAGTTGGTACCGATTAGTGGCTAAACCGGCTTGGCTCAAAACTGCACCGGTATCGACCGCCGATAAGCCGGTGTTTGCTTTGCAAAGCAATGGTAGCTACAAAAAGCTGCCCGAGCCTAAAAGAAAAGCGGCGGCCAAGTAACTTCCAGCGACATCACTACTGATGCCAAAACAATGACAAAAATCAGAACCATTGAATCGGTAACCGAACTTCAGGGTGACTTGGCCAATCGCTACAAGACTGTGCAAAGTTCTACAGAACAATTTTCAGTAGCGCTCCACGCCGAAATTGCGGCTGATTTCGAGACGCTGAAACAAGACGGCTATGTGATCATCAGAAACCTTCTGGACGCGTCGCAACTTGAAGAACTTCGTAGCGCGACCCTGCCACTACTAGGCCAGTCCGGTCGCAATAATTTTGAGGGGGTAAAAACTCAGCGTTTATACAACGTATTGGAAAAAACCAGGGCACTTGACTCGCTTGCGACTCACCCCCGAGTAACCGGGCTTCTTGATCGGCTATTTCAGCCAAATTATTTGCTTAGCCAAGCTCAGATTATCAACATTCTGGAAGGCGAAGCAGCACAACCGCTGCACTACGACGACGGTTTTTACCTCATTCCACGCCCACGTAATGCCTTGGGTGCCGCGACCGTTTGGGCTCTCGATGACTTTACTGAGGATAATGGCGCTACTGTTGTGATTCCGAAAAGCCACTGTTTTGGCGAAGAACTGATTACCGAGCAAAGCCCGGCCATGAGCACGGCAATACCTGCCGTCATGCCGGCGGGATCAGTGGTGTTCTTCTTAGGCACACTTTGGCATGGCGGCGGGGCGAACACATCGCAGGCGTCCCGCCTCGCGGCCACTTGCCAATATTGTGAGCCCTGGCTCAGGCCGCAGGAAAATTTCTTTCTAGAATTAAGCCACGAAACACTGGCTGACATTCCAGAGCAATTACTCAGTATGGTCGGCTACTCAGTACACCCGCCGTTTATGGGCATGGTGAATGGTATGCATCCGAAACGAACGCTACCGCAACGGTAAAAAATGCGCGTTAACTCCACTGCGAGCGAAACCGCTATGAAATAGAATAGGTCAGCGGACCTACATATGGCTAAGTGGTACATCACTCGTTAGTTAAAAGGCAACAGCTATGCCCACCCTGAGTTTTCGTGTTAATCGACTTGTCTCTGCACCTAAACCCAACCTCTCCTGAGCCATAGGCCTTGCAGCACCCTTCGTGTTGCAATAGCGCCACTTAATTATTTAATAAGGAATCCATATGGAGCTTTCGGGCAAAATAGCGGTTGTTACCGGCGGCGGCAGCGGCATAGGCGCCGCTCTGGCGAAACGGCTTATTGCAGAAGGTGCAAAGGGCGTGGTGGTTGCTGACTTGAACGGCGAGAACGCTGAAGCCGTTGCGAAAAATTTGGGAGATAAGGCTTTAGCCGTACCGTGTGATGTTAGCGATGAGCAGCAGATTATCTCACTGGTAGAGCGTACTGAGTCACACTTCGGCCCTATCGATTTATTCTGCTCCAACGCCGGTGTACTAACCCTGGATGACCCCGGCTGGAGTGCCGCCAGCGCCCCGAATGAGCGTTGGCAGCTTGCCTGGGACGTTCATGTAATGGCTCATGTTTATGCCGCGCGGGCTTGCTTACCGGGCATGATTGAGCGCGGTAGTGGTAGCTTCCTGAATACTGTCTCTGCCGCCGGTTTATTGAACCAAATTGGCGGTGCCCCTTATTCAACCACAAAACACGCGGCGCTGGGCTTCGCAGATTCGCTGGCCATTACGCATCACGATCAGGGCATTCGGGTATCGGCACTCTGTCCACAAGGCGTGCAAACGCCTATGGTCGAGTCCGCAGCAGGTATGGACGACGGCGGGCCTGCGGGCATGGACGGGATGCTTACTGCAGATCAAGTCGCTGAATCGGCCATTAAAGGGCTGATTGCCGGGCAGTTTTTGATATTGCCTCATGTGGAAGTCGCCGACTATATAAAGCATAAGGCGGCAAACTATGACCGCTGGCTGGGCGGTATGCGCAAGTTACGCCGTGGGTATAACTTTCCGGAACCGACATTTTAGCGCGAGCCAGACTGTTAGCCTAAGTTTTTAAGTAACCACTTTATGTCGGCATCGGCCGCATTAACAAATCAGGACAAGCCCTTGGAACATATACTTCTGGAAAAAGTCGACGGTATTGCGACGATCACGCTGAACCGGCCCGATGCCTTGAATGCACTCACGCCAGCGATGCTGAAAACCCTTTGCGAGCAGTTTACTGCGCTTGGCAACGACGACAGCATCAAGGTGGTAGTACTCACCGGAGCGGGCAAAGCATTTACTGCGGGCGTTGATTTAAAGTCACTCAATAAAATTACGCCGGTTAACGGCAAAATAAGCGACGAAATCGACCAGCCAGGTCAGCAACTTACCCAGATTATCGACAATCTTCCGAAACCGGTTATTGCCAAGGTAAATGGCTTTTGCTTTACCGGCGGTCTGGAAATCGCACTAGCCTGCGACCTACTCTACGCAGCAAATGAAGCGAAGCTTGGAGATACCCACGCTAAATGGGGCATCCGACCAAGCTGGGGGATGAGCCAGCGACTGCCCCGCCGCGTGGGTGTGCTAAAAGCGAAAGAAATGACTTACACCGCACGGTTTGTTAGCGGCAGCGAAGCTCAGCAAATAGGCTTAGTCAACCAAACCGTGCCGGTTGCAGAGCTGGACGACTTAGTGAGGGCTGTCTGCCAGCAAATCATTGGCAACAGCTCAGCCACTCTGGCTGCCTGCAAAGACCTTTATCGCGCAACCGATGGTTCAGAATTGCAGGACGGACTGCAGTACGAATGGTCTACCAGCTACGAGATCGATGATACCGCCGAACGCCTGGCAGACTTCATAAAATAAGCGGGTATACGGCAAACAACCTTGAATGCAGCCTACTTTAGTAGCTGGTAAAAATGAATGTTGTTAAAGCGTTGCCTGTAGCAGCAGCAAGCGCTACGGTTACCGCACTATCAGGGACAGCTTGGGGGCAGCATGCGCATTTTATTGGTCGATGACCACACCTTGTTTCGTCAGGGCCTGCGGCTTTTGCTGAGTGACTTATCGACAACGTTAGATTTCACCGAGGCAGAAAGCTGCGAAGCCATGCCGTCGACTGGCGAATTCGATGTCGTACTACTCGACTATCACCTACCCGGAGTTGATGGGTTGGCAGGCCTGGCAATGACTCGCAGCCGGTTTGAAACGGCATCGGTAGTTATGCTGTCGGGTGAAGACGACCCGGAAATAATTCGCCAGATCATCGATCACGGCGCGTCTGGTTTTGTCCCCAAATCTTCGCCTGCCGAGCTATTGGTCGCGGCTCTGAAGCTAATACTCGCAGGCGGTGTGTACTTGCCCCCGAATGCACTCACCAGCGCTAACCCGCGGCCGGTAAAAACCGTGTCAACGGCCGCGCCGGCCGGATTAAGTTCAGACAATGCTGGCCATCCTGAACTAGAGATTATATCGCCACGTCAGCGCGAGGTGCTCCAACTCGCCGTGCAGGGAAAGGTGAATAAAATTATTGCTCGCGAAATGGACATATCAGAAAGCACAGTTAAAGCGCACCTTTCTGCAGCTTACCGCGCCTTAGGCGTGCAGAACCGCACAGAAGCAGTGTTTGCCGTAGCCCAGTTACAACAGCAATAACTATTATCTTACCGCTGTTCCTCAGCTGCTTAGCTAAAAGTACTAATACCTTATTGCCCGGAAATTAGTACTTCTGCCCAATTGTGGCCAAGCATTCACTGAGACACTATAAATCCTGTCATCTTAACCCGCCGAAACAGCACGGCAGCAGAGACAAGGAGATCGGTTATGATTAAATTAATCTGCACTCGCTTGCGAAGCTTTGTGTCTTCTGATGACACCACTAACAAGGCTTCCAACACCGATACAGCACCCACCGCAAAACCTAACGTCGATATTGGACAACGAGCAGAGCGAATACTCGACAGTCGTAAACAGCAGTCCGCCGATACCAACTTTGACGTGGGGTGTTGGCGATAGCCGAAGCCCCACCGATAAAATCAGGCACTCCGTCAAGTCTTACATTTTCCCCGACGATGCAGTGAATTGCCGGATTGACGCGAAAGCATTAGACCGCTAACTTACCAGAACTCGATTGCCCCAATATCAATTGAACCTCCCGAAACAAAACTTCGGCCGGCACCGGTTTATGCAACATTCTTAGCCCCGCCCTATCGGCCTCTTGTAAACGCTCCGGCGCCGTATCACCAGTAATAAGTAAAGCTGGCAGTTCTGGCTGTTGCTGCCTTAATGACTCAATAGCTCGTATACCACTGTCATCATCCTGCAGTCTGAAATCGGCTAGCACCAACTTCGGTGGATGCTCTGCACTAACGATCAGCGCTTCTTGAGTATTGCTGGCTGTCACCACCTCGCAACCGAAACTATTAAGTAACGACTGCATAGCCGCGACAATTTCTGGCTCGTCGTCGATTACCAGTATTCGACCACCCAATTGCTGTGAAACCCAATCAGACTCACTCACTGTGATGTTTTGACCTACCGCTGACTGAGCTACAGGTATCTCAAGCGTAAATGTAGTACCAACCCCCAAACGAGACTCCAATTGCAGGGCCACGTTTAGTAATCTACAAATTCGCTGCACAA
>CAJQNE010000129.1 GCA_905479545.1 uncultured Gammaproteobacteria bacterium
GCCGCCGGTCCGCCGCTGGGCATACCCGCCGACCTACTCCGGCAACGGCCCGACTTACGCGCCGCTGAAGAACGGTTTCTGGCCGAAGCAGCCACGGTGAGCGTTCAGCGTGCAGATCTATATCCGACCTTGCGCTTACCGGGCATGATTCAATTAATCGGCAGCACTGCTAGCGGTGGTGTCGACGGCCTGATTGCCAGCTTGACCGCAGCGCTGGATATTCCGCTGTTCGACGGCGGCCGACGCCGCGCCGAGGTTGCCGCCCAGCGAGCCGCTGCTGATGCAGCTTTACTCGGCTTACGCGCTGCTCTGCTGGAAGCGCTGGCTGAAGTAGAAAACGCCTTGCAGCGTTTGCAGGCACTGGAGCAGCAACGCAAGCAACTGGCGCTGGCGGTTAAAGCCAGCCGCTCGGCCTATCGCCAGCTCGACGCGCTTTACACCGAGGGGCTGGTCAATTTTATTGATGTGCTCGATGCCCAGCGTAACCTTATCTCCAGCCGCGAAGCGTTAATTGATGCCGAAGCGGACGCCGTCAGTGCCATCGTCACGCTGTACAACGCCATCGGCCCTAACTTAAGTGGTATCGCTTCATCTTCGCCGGCCAATAATATCCAACGAACCGCGTACTAACCGAACCGGAGTGGCAATAATGAGACCCGATAGCCCCAACCGCCTTGCGCCCATCACTGCGGGCCGACACCGGCCATGCTAATGCGCTCGCGACTACAGCACGCGCTGGGTGTTGAGCCCGGCGAGATGCCTGCCCTGCTCTGTTCGGCACTGTATTTTTTCTTGCTGCTCTGCAGCTATTACATCCTGCGGCCGGTCCGTGATGCGATGGGCATTGCCGGCGGCGTCGACAATCTGCAGTGGGTATTTACCGCTACGTTTGTGGTGATGCTGTTAGCAGTACCGGCGTTCGGTTGGGCCGTTTCACGCTTTCCACGACGGCGGCTGCTGCCGGTGGTCTACGGTTTCTTTCTCTCGAACCTGCTGGCATTCGCAGCCTTGCTGCACAGCGGCGTCGCCGAACAATGGGTGGCGCGGTGCTTCTTCGTTTGGGTCAGCGTTTTTAACCTGTTTGTTATCTCGGTGTTCTGGAGTTACCTCACCGACCTATGGAATCGCGAGCAAGCCAAGCGGCTGTTCGGCGTTATTGCGGCTGGCGGCAGTGCCGGGGCGATTCTGGGGCCGCTCATCTCGGCCACATTGGCCGCGAAGGTAGGCAGCAGTGGCCTATTGCTGATTGCCGCACTGTTTCTCGCCGCCACGCTGCCCTGTATCTGGCAGCTCGGGCGGTTATTGGGCGGCTCCAATTCGGCGGCCAAAGCAGACCATCACAGCCCGGCAAATCAACAACCGGACAGCAACGAATCTGATGATCGGGAACGCGCCATCGGCGGCAGTATCTGGGCCGGAGCCGTCAGCGTCGCCCGCTCGCCCTACCTGCTGGGCATCTGTGTATTCATACTGTTGTACACCACGCTGTCGACCTTTCTGTACTTCCAGCAGGCCCACATTGTTGAAGCCAGCTTTAGCAGCGACGCCGATCGCACTGCGGTATTCGCTGGCATGGATTTGGCGGTCAATCTTCTCACCGTACTGGCGCAGCTGCTACTCACCGCACGGCTGATCCGCTGGCTGGGTTTACCAGTGGCATTAGCGATTATTCCGCTGGCGATGTTGCTCGGTTTCGTCATGCTGGGAATGGCGCCGGTGCTATGGGTGCTGGTGATATTCCAGGTAGTCCGCCGCGCCGGTAACTACGCGCTGGCCCGACCGGCACGCGAAATGCTGTTCAGCGTGGTGCCGGATGAGGACAAGTACAAAGCCAAGAATTTTATCGACACGGTGGTCTACCGAGGCGGCGACGCTGCCAGCGGCTGGGCCTTTGCGGGTCTCACCGCGTTAGGGCTTGGCCTGTCGGCCATGGCCTTCGTCGCAGTGCCTATCGCCGCCTGCTGGGCGGCAGTGGCATGGTTACTCGGTAGGGAACGCGAGCGCCGTGAGTTGTCTGACTGAAGGAGATGTCGCAAAAGCACTTAAATTTCGGCTAATCATTAAATTTATCGAAAAACCGTTCAGCCTGATACTGAGCCAGCCGAAGTCTCGAAGGCCCGTAGCGTGGCCTTCGACTAGCTCAGTCTGAACGGTTGAGAGAGGTTCTGAGTGCTGGGTGTGCCTAGCAGCTGCTTGCCTTGGTATTGAGAAAAGCTATGAATGTTAGATTTGCCCGACCACCGTTCGCCCTGAGCTCGTCGAAGGGTTTGCTAAAGTGCCTAGGGCTTCGGCTAGCTCAGCGTGAACGGTAATGGGTGGTTCGGAATACAAAGTTCGGTTTTGCGACACCCTCTGCAGTAAGTCTGATAGAAGTAGTGAATTTAATTCTTCTGAAACAGGCAACAACACGTTGCCGGGAGCATGACAATGAGCAAGCAATACAATGACACTCAGGAATCTATCGACGCCCAACGGCGTCAGCACCTAAAGCAAGGCATAGCGCTAGCGCTGGCGTCAGGTACTGCCGGGCTGATGGCGCCGCCGCTTTGGGCCGCAGGTTCAGAAAGCGCCTCGGCAAGCAGCTCAGGCGGCACAGCTGCAGGCGAGACGCTATTCCGCAAAATCCCGGCAAGCGGCGAATCGCTGCCCGCCGTTGGCATGGGTAGCTCCCGTACCTTCAACGCGAATACCAACTCGGCTGATCAGATGGGGCCGCTACGCCAAGTACTGAGCAGCTTCTACCAGCTGGGCGGTCGCGTGATCGATACATCGCCCATGTACGGTCGCTCCGAGGCAGTGTTGGGCAAGCTCGCCGCCGATTTGCAAATAACCGACAAGCTATTCTGGGCCACCAAGGTGTGGACCAATGGCCGCGAAGCCGGCATAGAACAAATGCAGCGCTCCATGGACTTGCTCGGCACCCAGGCCATCGATCTGATTCAGGTACACAACCTGCGTGACACCGCCACCCACCTCAAAACCCTGCGTGGCTGGCAGGAACAAGGCAGGGTTCGCTACATAGGCATTACCCATCACGACGTCTCAGCGTTTGATGGCCTAGAACTCTGGATGAAGAAAGAACCGCTGGATTTTGTGCAGCTCAACTATTCCGTCGCCACCCCCGATGCGGAACAGCGCCTGCTGCCGCTAGCCGCCGAACGCGGCATTG
>CAJQNE010000130.1 GCA_905479545.1 uncultured Gammaproteobacteria bacterium
TACAATGGTAATAGCGCCAAAGCGTTGTTCGATGGTATCAACTACGTTGAAAAAGCCGTCAGCGGGGCGGATGCCATAGCCTGCCAACACGCCATCACTGCCGGCTACGTTGTTATCAGTAATTCGTGACACCGGCCCGGGGCTACCGGCTGTATACGGCGTGCCATTAGTGTAAGGGTCATTGGCTGCCGGTCGGGTGTAGTTGCTGTTGTCAAAGCTGAAGTCACCACCAACAACGTTTCCGCTGGTGCGGGTGGCGATGAGGTTACCGCTGTTATTATTGGCATCGCTAGTAAATTGTAGTGACTGACCTTGCGTCAGGCCACCGAATAACATTGAAACGCTATCGCCTTCGCGGGTGAACCGGTCGAAGCGCAAGGTAGCGCCGTCAGCAGCTTCGGCTTGTTGCATAAAGTTAACTGCGCCGGTGTTACCGTTAGAAAATACTGCTTCGCCGTTGTCGGAGTCGTCGTAAAAACCATTACTGGCAAAGAAGTTAATTGGCACCGCAACTGCCGCCATGGGCAGGCTAAGCAGCAGTACACCTGGAATAAGGCGTAATAATTTCATTTCTATCGACTCCAAACGTGGCTGCTATTGCAACCACTATTGATTATGTATTAAGCGTTTTCGCTATCTACCCGTTCTCTACTTCAGTGGCTCAGGCCAACTTGCTGTGGCGGGTATTAGTTTCAATCGTATTATTGCGGGTATTGTTAGTCAATGCCAGCGCCGTTGAGATAAAACCGGGCTATTAAGGCAAAAATGGGACTAAAGCCTTAAAAGTTTACAAACTCCACAGTTGTTACGATGGTTCGTCCTGCTGCAGCCATACTGCCTGTCGGAATTATTGCCAGTATTGCTGCAAAGGCTTTGCACGATAAGGCTGTACCGGGATGCTCAGTTCGCGGCCGTTCTCCAGCCAGCGACTATTGGCAATGGTGGATTTCATCGGCGCTGCCAGCAGCACGCAAGGGTTGGTAAAGGCCTGGCTGACTATTTTCCCCTGAGGCGAGGTGGTTGTTACTTCAACCTGTAGCTCATCGCCCTGAAGTTTGGCTTTGGGTGCCACCATAATGCTGTATCCGCCAGTAGGTTTATTGCCGAGCCCGGCAAGCCAGTATGGCCCTTCATGTTGTACTGACGACAAAGCTGCGGGTAAATCCTCGCGCCCGTCGACCGTTAACCAATAGGGTTCGCTCTGTGGCACATCGCAGTTTTGCGACTGAGCTAGTGTTTCCAGGTGAATGGTCTGGCCACCGGCCGATGAGGCGCAGCCGCTCAATATGGCCAATGCACAGCTAAGCGCCAGAGCGCTTGCTGCTGTTAACCGTGGCGGTTTACTCAATATCAACGCTTAAAACCGGTCGTGGCTTTTTCACGGCTAACGGTTTGTGGAGTGGTGCTGCCGTTTAGCTGGGCTTCAAAACCGCTGGTGAAATCAAGGCCGCTTATATTGCTGCCATCAACCGCAATAACCACGGGCTGATCCAGCGTTATAAAACTGCCACAGGCTTCGCCCGCATCGCAGATGACGTCGTCCTCGTCACTATCGGTGCCTGCAACTATTTCGTAGTTACCGGCTGGCACATTGCGGAACACATAGCTGTAACGGCTGTTGCTCTCTTCGAGGCGGCTGCCATCAACCACCCGGTTGGTCGCGGAATCAATTAACAAAACGTATTGCACGCCAACGTCACCGGTTTGCGCGCCAACCTGCAGCAGTACCGGAATGCTCAGCGTGTTAGCACTACTGCTTGCCGTGATGGTGGCTTGGTAGCTGCCATCAGCGAGCCCGCTGCGGTTGACGCTGGCGGTGTACTCGCCCAGGCCGGTGGCAGCATCGGTATTGCTGGCAGTAACGGTTAACCAGGGAGCGTTGTCGCTAACGCCGTTGACGGTGAGTGCACCGTTGCCACTATTTTGCAGCGTAACGGTTAGCTCGTTCTCTGCATTGTCGAAACCCAGCGAGCTAGGCGATGCGACCAGCATCGAAGTCGTCGGTGCTACTGCGCCGCCGGCTAAATCCAGCGCCGCCGCGACTGCTTTACGGGCGTTAATAAGGCCGTTGCCGAATAGGTTGTCGCGGTTGGGCGAACCAATATCGTCAGTCAATCGGCCATTAGCCAACAGCGCGTCAAAATCAGCCGGAGTGAGAGCCGGGTGTACTGATTTCATTAGCGCCGCAACGCCGGCAACGTGTGGTGCCGCCATTGAGGTACCTTGTTCAAACGGGTACACCGCACGAACACTACCGCTGCTGTCGTTGCCGCCGGTGCTGAGCACGCCGTCGCCGTAACCGTCGCCATCCCGGTCATTCTGAGCGTCGCCGCCGGGTGCGGCGATATCGATGGTGCTGCCAAAGTTAGAGTAAGGTGCGCGACGGCGTAATTGATCGGTCGCCGCTACGGAAACCACACCTTCGTAAGCTGCCGGGTAGCTCGGCTGTGAGGTGTTTTCATTGCCCGCCGCAGCGACAATAATGACACCGGCGTTGTGGGCGTCCGTAAAGGCGTTTTGTTCGGCCTGGCTAAAGCTACCACCGCCGAGGCTGAGGTTAATAATGTCGGCGCGGCGCGGCGGTAGTTGGCCGGAAGCATTGCTCAAGCCTGCGGCGTAGAGCACCGCTTGCAGGGTGTCGAAACTAGTCCCACCGCCAATGCCCAGTACCCGTAGTGGCATAATTTTGCTGCCGTAGGCTACCCCGGCCACGCCGATACTGTTATTGCCTGCCGCCGCAACCGTGCCAGCGACGTGAGTGCCGTGAAACGAGCTGCCGCCAGGCGACTGGTCGCCGGGGTCGTTGGCATTGCTATCGCGGCCGTTGCCG
Source organism: uncultured Gammaproteobacteria bacterium (assembly GCA_905479545.1). Lineage (GTDB taxonomy): Bacteria > Pseudomonadota > Gammaproteobacteria > CAJQNE01 > CAJQNE01 > CAJQNE01. The sequence goes on from CAJQNE010000130.1 coordinate 2,831, forward strand.
TCGCCAGCTATTCGACTATCGCTAATAAAGTCGTAGCCATCGGGATCGTTTGGATCAAACTGACCTTGTAAATCGGGATGGTTCAGCAGCACGCCGGTATCAATTACCGCGGTAATCACCGAGGCATCGCCTACCGTGGTATCCCAGGCACTCGGTAGCTCTATTAATGGCAGATGCCATTGGAATGGGTAGCCACTGTCGTTTGGCGTTGCCGATGCCTGGCGCAGGAAGTTCGGCTCGGCGCACATAACCCCCGGAACTGAATTTAAGGCTTTTAGCTGCATCAGGGTGGAATAGCGCGAGGCTTGTTCTTCAGTCGCAAATTTCCGGCTGCCGTTGGTGCTTTTGGTCAGGTTGGAATTAAGCTTCAGCAAGTCAAAGCCAGCACCGCTGCCGAGCATTT
>CAJQNE010000131.1 GCA_905479545.1 uncultured Gammaproteobacteria bacterium
GTTACCGCTAGCCACAACCCGCCTGAATACAACGGCATGAAGTTTGTCCGTGAGGACGCACGGCCGATTAGCGGTGACGACGGTCTGCCGGAAATTGAGAAGCTCGCCTACGACAATAATTTTGGCGCGATCGAAAGCGTCGGGCAAATTCGCGAAATCGACAACCGCAACGCCTATGTCGATTTCCTCTGCGAGCAAGCCAACATTCAGGCCATGAAGCCACTAAAAGTTGTGGTAAATGCCGGTAATGGTTGTGCAGGCTTAGTGTTAGATGCCATTGAGGACCTGCTGCCGTTCGAGTTTATTAAAATCCACCATCAGCCAGACGCGGATTTTCCGCACGGCGTACCTAACCCGTTAATAATCGAAAATCGCCAGCCGACCATTGATGCCATCAAGGCTAATAACGCCGATTTAGGCCTCGCCTGGGATGGCGATTTTGACCGCTGCTTTTTCTTTGATGAGAACGGCGAGTTTATCGAAGGCTATTACATCGTTGGATTACTGGCCAAAGTATTGCTGGCACACAACCCGGGGCAGGCCATTGTTTACGACCCGCGGCTTACCTGGAACACCATCGAAGAAGTCGCCGCCGCCGGTGGTAAGTCTGAGCAGAGCAAATCCGGCCACGCGTTTATTAAAACCCGGATGCGTGAAGTCGATGGTCTTTATGGCGGCGAGATGAGTGCTCACCATTATTTTCGTGACTTCGCTTACTGCGATAACGGTACCTTGCCCTGGTTGTTAATGTGCGAACTGCTCAGCACTAGCGGTAAGCCACTCTCTGAGTTGGTGAAAGAACGTATTGCAGCCTTCCCGGCCAGTGGCGAAATTAACCGGAAAGTTCAGGACGCAGACGCAGTTATCGCTGAGATAGAGCAGCGTTATATCGACGATGCTGTTCGAGTTGATCGGATGGATGGTCTCGGTGTTGAGTTTGAGCAGTGGCGATTTAATCTGCGTAAGTCGAATACGGAACCAGTTATCCGGCTTAATGTTGAATCGCGAGCTAATCCCGCGCTTATGAAGGAAAAAACGGCAGAGCTATTGGCGATAGTAGGTGGTGCCGAGGGGTAGGCTGGACAGGCTTTGAGGGGGAGTGTTTAAGGGCAGGCGGTAGTGGCTAACTGGTAAGTAGTGTTTTCACTTCTGAGCGCCGTCAATCTGTTGATCAGGTGTCTGAAGTGAGTGCGGCGTAGTCATTATCTTGGGTCAAGAGACCGGGCCTTTGTCTTCAACTCCGGCCGTTCAAAAGGTTAATAAATACTTTTGAGCCAAACCACGCATTGCTAATAAAGCCTTATTTAACGGGAACTAAACGGATTTTTGACGACAAATTCTTATTAAGTAGGCGCTTAATAAATAGCGTTTAGGTTGCGGAAAATGCGCACATTGATGGCCCTATATTTCTGGGCAATAAGCTAACTTTTAACTAGGCGGACTAATTGTCCGCATTAACCTGGAATTTTCCATCCTTACTAGTATGTACGGTTCCGGGAGTCGTCCGTAAATGCTGCTCAATTGGGCTAATAAGCCTTATTGTGTTGACCACCAACGCCTTAAGCTGTTTCGGTGGGCTATTAGTACCAGTTTTGCAAATGCTTCGAACAAGTTCTTGGGTTTGAATGGCTAAATCACTGAGGAGTATTAGCAACAATCATGTGACATAACGCGTTTCTTCGCTGATTAACGGCCGTTACTGCTGCTACGATTTACTGCGCGATATGGCTGTTCTACCGTATCGTTCGATAGTCCTAAATAATAAAAAAACATCAGTGGCGGCTTTACAAGCTGCCAAATCAAATACGCCATATAAGAGCGTGAATTAATACCTGCAGCTGACAATTGTTTTGTCAGCTGAACAGCACGAAAGTGCGGGATCGAGGAAAGTGAGCGCTCGTAGGCAGCTATAGCCGAAAGTAAAGAGTGCCACTTCGCCGGAAGCGGAGTCGAAATACACAATGGAACGTATGCATTGGTGCACCCCATGCAAAAGAAAAGCAGCCCTAGCGCTGCTTTTTGTCGTGTCCGGCGTTTATTCCCTTAATGCAGCGGCACAGAACACGCCCTCGGGTACGTTGGTACAGAATAATAGTCAGCTTTTGTCTGGTAATGAGTTTGGCACTGTTCAAATCGAATCGAATACTGTTGAGTTTGTAGTCGACGAACGCATCGAAGTTGACGTCGAGCGATTAGCACCAGAAGTGCTGCAGGGTGTCGGCGGCGAAGTTGATATCGTCCACAGTTTTAATGTCACGCATTTGGGTAACGGCGGTGAACTTACCAACGGCCGCGAACCGTTTCATTTGGAAGCGACCTCCGGCGGCGATTTTGAATTAGAAAATCTTCGCATTTATATCGACGACGATGTACCCGGTTTTCAAGGCACGGAGACTCTGTATACGGGCGAAGCAGGCGTAGAGCTAGCCCGCGCCGGACAGCCCGGCAATAGCATTCGTATTCTGGTTGTTGGTGATATACCCGCTAATGTGCCAGCTGTAGCGGCTAGCGAGCTTCGCCTCACTGCGCTTTCAACCACGGTGCGTGATTCCGGAAATCGCGGTGGCCGTATCGGTCTTGGCATATTGG
>CAJQNE010000132.1 GCA_905479545.1 uncultured Gammaproteobacteria bacterium
AGCAACCGCAATCAGGCGTGGAGGAATATTGACAGCGGTGCTGTGAGCATCACTGCGGCCGCAGAACTCAGCCCGAACGAATTGCTGATCGGCGGTGAGCAAGGCCTGCTGATCTATAGCAAAAACGGCAAGCAACAGCGCTTACCACTGCAACCTAACGACTCGGCAGTGCTGGCTCTAACGACTACAACATCAGGGATCGCGATGCTAATAAGTACCGCCGACTCACTGCAGCTCCTACACACCCAGAATATTCACGATGCACCGTGGCAGGTCGTTGCAAAGAGTGACAATGGTTACCAACAAATTTCTCCGAGAACAATTCGCTGGTCGATTGCCGGCAATCAATTTATTGCCAATTCGACTCAAGGCAAGCGCCTGTTAGTCGCAGCACTCCCTTAACGCCAGCATTAAACCCGCTGGGTTAGGCCAGAACTCTAACCTACAGTGTTGCCAGGCAAGCCTCGCCGCGTTTACGGTAGAGCAAATTGTCCGATGCTATAAACTCAGAAAGGCGACCGCTAAACTCAACTCGGTTGTTAGTGGTAAAACGTTCGTCTTGTTCAAGTTCAGCATTCACTTCCACCGACAGCGTCATCCGCTGATCCGGCAATAGCGAGGGCAGCGACAAACTTCGTGATAAAGCCCGCAAAAGCGCATCCACTGGCGCAGCAAAACGAAGGTCTTGCTGCTCTGCAGCGCCCAACCCTTTTAACTGCAGAGATTTAGTAAAAATCCGGTCGCCAGCACTGTCCATCGCTAACGTTACCGACACGGGTGGGGCTGATTTATTACTGTAGTTCGCCAGAGTCACCGCTGTTTCCAGCTGACAGCCCTGCTCGCCGTCGGCCTCTACGATCGATAGCGACGGGAGCATGGCGTAGTCAGGTAGATCGACACTAGCAGTTTCGCAATCAGGCAATGATGCGACAACGATACGCCGGGGGTTGCTGCGATTATTGGTTTCCAACAGTTCGTCGTAGCGGCTTTTTGCATCAACCTCTGCAGTCATTTCTGCCCACAAACCATCAGCAGCAATAGTAACCGGCACATCCACCACACGAGTTTCACCGGCACCCAGCGGTGGTCCGTCAATACTAATCGGGTCGTCGTTAACTCCCTCCTGAGGACTGCCGTCGCGCCATTGCCGCGAGAAAATTGTCACGTCGTAATTTTTCACAGGCAAACGGCCCGCGTTAAATATTCTAACCCGTACCGCCTGCCTATCCCCACGACACATGGGATTGGTTGGCGGGCTCACCACCATCAAGTCGGGCAGGTTTTCTTCACGCGAAGTAGGCTTAACCGGTATTAAAGAAACGTCCACTTCGTCCATCTGCGCGCCACTTTGTCGTGGCGCTGTTAATTGCATTGGCAAATAACCATTAGCAACAACTTTCAACTGCCGACTATCGTCTTCTGACGGCAGAGAATACAAACCCGCCGCGGTGGTTGTTACCACTGAAGTGCCTAGCTGCAATTCAGCGCCCCCGATGGGCTCGCCGGTTTGAGCGTTCCGCACAGAACCCACCAGAATTGCTGTCGGCGCCATTCCGCGAATCCAATACACCGGCAACGCTCGCATACCGGCGGTTACGCCTGCCGACGCAGTAACGGTTGCCTCAGCTGACTTCACCTTTACCGGCTCGGGATTCGGGCGACTAGCAACCTCCGGCTCTTTATCAGGTACCGGACTTGTAATCTCGGGAACGGCTACTTCGGGTTCGAGCACTGCAGGAAACTCAGTGATGAGCGGCCTTTCAGCTACAGGCTTGGGCCGCAATACGGGTTTTGGCCTCACTCTAGGTAACAGCACAGGCGGTGCGGGTGTCGGCAGCGGCTTAACTGATCCAACTAGCGGCTCTACCCGCTCAGGAACCGGCTCGACCATAAGATATTCTGGCGACGAATCCTCACTCGGCGGGATTTGAACCCTGGCATTAACACCCGGCCCCTGGTTAGATTTTTCATCTATCGGTGAGCGAGGCAAATCCAGCTCTCGCACTGCTGCCCCCAGGACGACCACCTTAGCCTCTTGCGCCGACGCAAAATAGCCTCTCATAAATGACTTCTGACCGGCTGGTGCTAACAGCGCCAGCCGCGGTGTATCGCCCGCGCTTCTGGCTAGCTTTAGCCACGTGCTGCGATTCGCTTCCTCTGGCACTACGTTGCCAGGCTGCACGTCGACACCGTCACCTCCGGCCAGCATAGCTTCACTCGAGGACTCACCCATAGCCTCAGCAAGCATCGCAGCCGAAAGGCCGCCTTTCGGCAACGGTTCAGAATCAATCACCGCTGATCTGCCGGTGTCAGCTGTTGTCGAAGCAGAGCCGCGTAACGGCACACCCCCGAACTCGTTAAATGTTTTTTCATCACGGGCATCACCACCACGCGTGGCTCGCGGCCCTTCCTCAGCCGATGATTGGCCATCACCAACAACCTCTGGCTCGGGAGGAATTCCACTCTCGAGCGTTACTGTCTCTAGCTCCGCAATTGGTACCGCCCGTTCTACTTCAGGTTCAGCCGCGGTAATACCCGAAGGGGGTTGTTGTTTGTTAGCGCCAGCACCAATGCTTGTTGGCGCTTGCCGTTGCGGTCGAGCCACCTGCCCCATACTCCTATCTGCTGATCGGTTCGCGACCGTATCCGGCATCACACGCAACTTAATCATTCTTGGGTCGAGCAGTATTCCACCACGAGTAGTAAACAGAATTCGTAGCCGGTAGATACCCGGTGCTGCTTTTGGATTAGCTTTAATCAGTAACTGGCGGTCAGCACCGTTAGCGCTCGCCGGACCTAAAGTCAGAGAGAACTGACCCGGGGCAGCACTAGCCACTGTTACTTCTTTAATTAGCTGCAGGTCCTTGCCCGAAAATGCCAGCAACTTAGACTCACCGCCAATACCCAGGGTTAGCGCAGCGGGCACAATGCGTTGCATTTGCGGGTCTGCCAGCAAAGGCGGCGAGGCCACCAATGCCGCCATTAAAGCGAGCCCTAGTATTAAACCAATCCGATTCTGCAATTCCACCTTACGCCAACACCTTAATATTCTTTTGGAAGCACGCTGTGCTTAAACTACTATTAATGACCACGAATTATCGATAACGTTGCGACTTTTATCTAGCTGGCAAACAAACTTGGCCGTTTATTAAACCACGGCTGCGCAAGCTCACAGTCGCGCGCTAAGGCGAATAATAAAGCATCTTCTCCGAGTGCAGCTGACAGCTGAACACCAATCGGCAAGCCTTCAGCATTCCAGTGCAGTGGTAATGACATGGCTGGCTGTCCGCTAGCATTGCCAATTGGCGTGTAGGCCATGTAATCAAAGGTTTTCTGAGCCGCGCTAACCATAATATCGCGACGCTTTGCCACAGCACCTAACGGCAATCGGTCAATCGCATGCAAAGCGATCAGATCAGCTCCAACCGCTTTCAGGTCACCCGGCTTAACCGGTGGCACGCCCATTGTAGGGCTTAACCAAATATCATAGCGCTGATGATAGCGGCCCATCTCACGCCCAACTAACTGCATCTGCAGATAGGCCTCAGCAACATCGGCAGCGCTAAGCGAATTCCCGAGCTTCACAATCGCCCTGTTCATTAGCTCTATGTCGCCCTTACCCGCTTTGCGGCCAAACGCCCTCTCGGTGCGACCGATCATTGCTGCAAGGTCAGCCGCCACCAAGACATTAAAATTGAAAATAAAACTTTCACGATTAATCTTTGGGTCAGCTGGCTCCACCACATGCCCCAAAGACTCCAACATTTTGGCGGCACTCTCCACCGCGGCAGTACAGTCGGGATGCGGTTTTCGCCCCAGCATAGCGGCAGTTGTAAAACCGATTTTCAGGCGCCTTTTGCCTAACCCGGCTTCCGCTGCCTTCAGAAATTCGCCCTTCTTGCTCGTCAAATAATTCGGCGCGCCAGCATCACCGCCAGCAGTGGCATCTAACGCCGCAGCGCTATCGCGTACGCTACGAGTCAAAACATGCTCCTGCGCCATCCCGAACCAATAATCACCAACACTCGGACCCGTCGGCGTTCTGCCACGACTCGGTTTTAAGCCGACCAAACCCGTACAAGAGGCAGGAATACGAATCGACCCACCTCCATCACCACCGCTTGCCATTGGCACCACGCCCGCCGCTACTGCAGCAGCACTGCCGCCACTAGAGCCTCCGGGGCTACGACTGGTATCCCAGGGGTTTAAACAAGAACCATAAAGTTCTGAGTCTGT
>CAJQNE010000133.1 GCA_905479545.1 uncultured Gammaproteobacteria bacterium
GGTAGTAGTTATAACGAACCGAGTTTTTCTGGTAGTAGTCCTGATGATATTCCTCAGCATCGTAGTAGGTCGTTCCGGTTCTATTTCGGTATATACCGTTCCGAACTCGGCCACTACCTTGGCCTTACTGGCCTCTGCTAATCGCCGCTGCTCTTCGTTCAGCGGGTAAATACCGCTGCGATATTGTGAGCCAGCGTCACAAAATTGCCGGTCTTTTGCGGTCGGGTCGATATTCACCCAAAACACATCCAGCAGTTGCTGGTAGCTCACTTTGTCCGGGTCGTACACTACCTTCACGCCTTCAGTGTGACCGGTATAGCCACCCGATACCTCTTTATAGGTTGGGTTATCCACGCGGCCATCGGTGTAGCCGGAAATAGTCGCTTCCACCCCGTCCAAAGCGTCAAATGGCGGCTCCATGCACCAGAAACAACCGCCGGCAAATATAGCCACGGCTTTGCCGGCAGGAATACTGCTGGTGTCGTAAGGCCTTTCAGCGACCGACTCGGTAGCAGCCGGAGTGGTTTTGGCGGCGATATTGTTTGATGAACCAGCTGGCTGTTGCGCGCAGGCGGTGGCACTGAGGGCGACGGCCGTAGCCGCCGCCAGCTTGAGAAATTTGTGCATTATTAGCTCCGTAGTTCAGGCAGCGTTTCGTCTGCCGGTACGAATTGCAGCGCTACGCCGTTGTTGCAGTAGCGCAGGCCGGTAGGTTTCGGGCCGTCGTTAAACACATGGCCCTGGTGGCCGCCGCAGCGCTTGCAGTGGTATTCAGTGCGGGTCATAAAGAACTTGCGATCAGTCGTGGTGCCGATATGCGCTTTCAGCACATCAAAATAACTGGGCCAGCCGGTGCCGCTTTCGAATTTCCAGGCGGATTTAAACAGCGGCAAAAAGCAACCAGCACAGATGAATGTACCGTCACGCTTTTCTTTATTCAGGGCGCTACTACCCGCCCGCTCGGTGCCTTCTTTGCGTAGCACGTCGAAAGCATCATCACTCAGCAGCTTGCGCCACTGGTCTTCAGATTTTTCCAGAGGATTGAAGGTTGCTGTTTTTAAATCATGCGCAGCCATGGCAACTCCTAGTTGTGTAAGGCCAAGCGCGCCAATAGCGGCAGCGCCGGAAAATAGTACATTGCGTCGGTTCATAAGAAGGCTCCGGATTATTTACCCAATGAGTAAAAAGGAATGGGTTTATCAGTATGTGCACTATAAGACAGCAGCGGGCGCGGTTTTATTGCAATTTTTGGATGTTAAATTGTTACCGATTCGACACAATACGCTGTTAACCTGCATTCAGATGCCGCCGGATTCCCAGCTTTTTGTGTGATTACTACCGTATTATAAAAACATGAGAACACTATTTTTCATTGTTGGCTGCTGGCTCACGCCGCTGGTTTTTTTGCTCCGCTGGAGCTGCCGGATTGAGTTTGTCAACGATCCGCGGTCTGCATTGCGGGCTGCTAACCAGCCGTTTGTGTACGCAATTTTACACGCCCATATTCTGTACGTGACCATTGGCTGTCAGCAGAGTGATCGCGGCACGACGGTGGTGGTTCCGAATTCCCTACGCGGTGAAATGCTGGTGCCGATATTACGTGCTCTGGGTTTAGTGCCGGTGCGCGGGGCCAGTGGCTCATTGGGTCGCGACCGGGGCGGCGGGAGTACGCTGGCTGAACTGGCCAGCTTAATGAAAACAGGCAATCCGCCGTTGTTGGCAATTGATGGCCCTCGCGGCCCTCGTGGCGATGTTCATCTCGGAGTGGGTGCGCTAATGCAGCGCACGGGCGCGGTTGCGGTGCTTTTTGGTGGCGAAGTGGGCCAACGGCTAATTCTCAGGCGCTGGGACAGGATGCAGCTGCCAATGCCATTTTCCCGCTCGAAATGCCACTTTAGTGAATCAATACGTCAGCAGCCAGGTGAGACGACGCAACAGTTGTGCGAAAGAATTCAGCTGGCTTTGGCTGATGCTGAACAGCAGCATGACCCGGCTGAAGCAGCCGCGGGCAAAATCGCTGCTGAGCGACAACGCAAGCGTTTGGCTGCCCGGGCAGCCAATGGGCCAGACGGGCCGAATGCTAATCGGTAGCCTGCCCGGCTAAGCGGTTTTACGGTATCGTTCGGGCTGCTACTGCTTTGCAGTCACTGTACCTGCGGCTTGTCGCTGCTCCCCAATACGGAATAAACAATGAAAGCTCTCGTGTGTGGCTCAATGGCCTACGACAACATTATGGTGTTTCCCGATAAGTTTGGTAATCACATATTGCCCGACAAAGTGCACATGTTGAACGTGTCGTTTCTGGTGCCCGAGCTGCGTCGCGAGTTTGGTGGCTGTGCCGGCAATATTGCTTACAATATGCACTTACTCGGTGCCCCTGGTGCAGCGATGGCGACCGTCGGGCAGGATTTTGGTCCTTACGCTGAGTGGATGGATAAGCAAGGTGTATCGCGTGAATATTTCAGTGAAATAGCCGACGCATTTACCGGTCAGGCCTATATCACCACCGACCTCGACGCCAATCAGATTACCGCCTTCCACCCCGGCGCCATGGGTGAGTCACATCGCAACACTGTGCCCACTGATGACGGCTTTACGCTTGGCATGGTTTCCCCCGATGGCCGCGACGGCATGATTCAGCACGCCGAGCAGTTTGCCGGTGCTGGCATTCCGTTTGTATTCGACCCCGGCCAGGGCCTGCCGATGTTTAGTGGTGACGAGCTACGTAAGTTTATCGACGAATGCAGCTACGTAACCGTGAACGACTACGAATGTGAGCTTATTAAAGAGCGTACCGGCTGGGATGAAACGCAAATAGCCGAACAAACGCGGGCATTAATTGTGACTCGTGGTGGTAACGGCTCGACCATTTATGTCGAAGGCCAGCAGCCGCTGGAAATTCCTAGCGCTAAGCCTGCGCAGCTCGCTGACCCGACCGGTTGTGGCGATGCTTACCGCGCCGGCCTGATCTACGGACTGCTGAATGAGCTGGGCTGGGAAAAAACCGGTCGCATCGCGTCGCTGATGGGCTGCATCAAAATTGAACATCAGGGTACGCAGAATCACAGCTTTACCATGGCTGAATTCGCTGAGCGTTATGAGCGCGAGTTTGGCTCAGCGCTTTAAGCCTGCCAAGCCAGCGCGTGTCGGGCGTTCAAGGCTTGCGACTGTCTTACCAACAACGCTGCTAGCAATTTTTTTGCTGGCAGCGCTGGGCGGTTGCGAGCGTAAGCCAGAGTTGCCGGCGACGTTAACCAATGCCGCTGAGCACTATTCCGCGGCTATCACCGCGCAGCAGTTGGGCGACTATCCCGAGGCGCTGCTGCAAACCCGTCGTGCCCTGCGGTTACGGCCGGATAATGTTGATGCCCGTTGGCTACTGTCTACTTTATTGCTGGAAAGTGGTGATCCCGCCGCTGCCGAACTGGCATTAGAGCGCATGGTTCAGCTTGGCATGTCGACGCCGGATTTACCGATTCGCATGGCGCGCTTGCAGCTGTTGCTGAATAAACCGGTAGCGCTGCTGGAAAGCCGTGTGCCGGATATTGACGACAAGAACATTGGCACCGTTGCGGCCCTGCACTACCTGCGGGGTAAAACCTACACGGCCCGAAACTGGAGCGATGAGGCGCGCGAGGAATACATTCGCGCCATCGATCTGTTTGAAGCGGCCCGGCGCGAAGCTAAAACCTCTCCCGAGGCGTTATCGCTGCGGCGTGAAATGTGGTTATTACGATCCACCGACGACGATATTAAAGCGGCTTACGCCCATGCCAACTGTGGGGTCGGCGAGCTGGCCGGTGAGCCACCGCCAACGTTCGTATTGCCCGCCAGCAAAGGCAGGACTCTGCGGGTCGGGTCGGCAGAAACCTATCGCCAACCCAGCCAGGCCGCTGCTGCTGCTCGTGATGGCGATACTATTCGTATTGCGGCGGGACAGTATCGCGATGCCGCAACCTGGCGGGCGAATGATCTGAAAATTATTGGCGAACGGAATGCCGACGGCGGCCCCGGGGTTGAAATAGTCAGCTCGGCTAGCCTCGCAGGCGATGCGGCGCTGTGGCTGGTTGAAGGCGACCGCAATGTTGTTGATGGCGTTAGCTTCACCGGCGCCAAAAACAGCAGCAATTCAGCGGCGGGTTTAAAACTGACCGGTGCCGGGCTGGTGGTTCGCCATAGCCGCTTTGTTCGCAACCAAAACGGTTTGTTAACTAACGGTCAGGCGAAGGGCGCTATCGGCCCGTCGACCAACCTGGTGGACGTAGACCCGGATTTAGGCAGCCATGTGCTGATTGAGTTTAGTGAATTTGGCTATAACGGCGTGGCAGATGAAAACTCTACCGCCGGGATTGGCGAAACCGTAAGCGCTAACAACGTCACGATTGGTCGTGAGGATCGGCTGACCTTTCGCTATAACTATAGCCATCACGCCTTGGGTGGCGACCTGCTGCAGAGTGCCGCGCGAATTAATAATATCCGCAGCAACCGGCTCAGTGATGAGCAGGAGTACATCACCCGGTACCTGATAAACCTGCCGCAGGGCGGCGTCAGCTATATCGTTGGCAATGTGATGTATCAGAGCTTCCGGCCGGGCAACCAGATTATGATCAACTTTGGTACTGAGGAAGCTCAGGATTCCCCCAACCGTCTGACCATCATCAGTAACAGTGCCATGAACCAGTCGGTGAAAGGTGTATTCGCCAATAATGCTATCAGTGTGCCCGCTTCGCTGGGTAACAATCTGTTCTTTGGTACCAGTGGTACGCTGGTTCGAGGGCCGGTTGAGCAACGGTTTAATGAGCTGGCAGCGATAGCGGATGTGGTGGACAGTAAAGCGTTTAATTACCGGCTTACCCGCGATTCGTCGCTGATTGACACCGGCGTTGTTTTACGCGAACGGGACGGTATTCGAATGTACGCCGATGCCGAGTATGTTCATCCCATGCAGGCCTTGCCCAGACTTAAAGTCTGGAAGCCGGATATTGGTGCCTACGAATTCTGCCGTAACACCTTGTAGCGGTTAGCTGTCGGGCATTTAAGGCAGGTATAGAGTGCGAGCCTAAGGCTCGTTTGCGCCATTACGTCGGTTCTGTAGCTGGCTCAACATCGTTGCTGAGGTTTCTGCCAACACGCGGTTAATACGGGTTTGCTGGCCTTGCAGTAGCTGGCCAATGCCGACCAATAGCGAAAACACCAAACCGGTAATGGATACCCAAAAGCTGATGGTGGAA
>CAJQNE010000134.1 GCA_905479545.1 uncultured Gammaproteobacteria bacterium
CCGCACCGCCAATGCTCATAAGCTCCGCGATAGCCGGGCCAGCGTAGCCGACAAAGCCTTCTCCCTCAATAAAACGACGTTGGCCTTCGTAGGGCAATAATGCCTCGCGATTATGCAGTTGGCCGATGAATTTCAACCGATGTCGTAACGTTGCCAGCGGATCCATACCCTGAAAGCTCAAGCCAATAAGCCAGCCGGGCAGACCGCGGTTACTGAGTAGCTGGTGAGCCACCTTTTCGCTGAATTTTTGTGCCAGCTCAGTCGGTAGCCAGTCAGGAATCTGATGCGACATATCCACCGGTGAGCCAAAGGTAATTACACTCGCCAGGCCTGCCGATTTTCGGTAGGCCGCTGCCATGTAGCAAAAAATGCCGCCCTGGGAGTAACCGGCGATGTGCACCGGTCGGCCAGTCTTGGCTGCGACTAAATCAATGCTCTCACTTACTGCTAATACATGATCAGTCAGTGTGCGTTCCCAGCCGTCTTCTTCCACTTCTGGGGCGCCGAAGTCGACCACCCAGGTTTCTACATCGTATTTGTTCAGTTGCCGCACGGAGCTTACTGATTCGCTCATGTCGTACACTTCAGTGTGCAGCATGAGTGGCGGTACCAACAGCAAAACCGGCTGATTATCGAGTTTCCGTTTCGGGTAATAATGACGCAGCCGGAACAGTTTAGTCTGGTGTTTTATTTTGTAAGGCGCAGGCTCCTCATCGGTTTTCAGTCCGCCAAACCGAACTACTTCCAAGCCGTTACGCAGCGTTAAGTTTAGCCGGTTCAGGGTTTTTTGCAGGCTGCGAGGTTTATTTGCCATGAGCTATTCAACTGGTACTAAGTTTTGTTGGTAGCTTAGAAAGTACAGGGTTGTTGAGGGTTTTGCATTAGCCGATTACGCCGCGTCTAGCCCATTGCTAGTGCGAGATCACATGGCATGCACCATAAACGCTAGCGGTAATAAAAAAGCCCGATACGTATAACGTACCGGGCTTTCAAACGAGGAAACTGACTTACTTAGAAGTGCTGTCTTTTTTTGCTTTAGTATTGGCGCTGACCTTGCTGCTTGTCTTCACTTTGGTCTTGGTTTTCGCTGCGCTGGTTTTGCTCTTAGCTTTGGCCTTCGTCGCTGACTTGGCTTTAGTCGAGCTTGCTTTCGACTTTGCCGTAGTCTTGCCCGACACTTTGGTTTTGCTCTTAGTGCTTACACCGGCTTTAAGGGGAATGCTGCCTCGCTTTAAGCCCAATGCGGAAAAGTTTTTCTTCACGGTTGCGGGGCCAATGCCATCTACCTTGAGCAAATCGTCAGTGGATTTGAATTTGCCGTTTTTACCGCGGTGTTTAACAATCGACTTCGCTTTGACCGGGCCAATGCCATCGAGGTTCTTCTCGATTTCGGTAGCTGATGCGGTATTGATGTCAAATCCGGCAGCCTGAGCGCTACCCATGCCTAGTGTAAGGCTCATTGAAAGGGCGAACAGCGTGATAGCAACAAGTTGTTGCCACTGTTTTAATGCGATTTTTGTCATTGTTGTCTCCGTGGTGGTTTAGCTCAGGTGAGCCGGCGTCTGCAACCCGCAGCGATACTGCTGCGGGTTGCAATGTTTTATTATTTTTTGAACAAACCGCCGAGCAGACCAGAGGCTTTTTCGCCCAGATCACCCGGAAGTTTATCGGTAAGGTCGTCAGTCATGCCGCTGAGGTTGCTGGTCAGTTCGCTCAGGTCAAAACCTTCGCCGTCCAGCAGGCCGTCTAATTTGCTTGCAATTGGCTCAGGGAGTTTGTCACGAATGCTATCGACCACTGTGTTGAGGATTTCGCCAGCTTTTTCGTCGGGGAGGTCAAACTTTTCTTTTAGTGTGTTGATGAGATCTTGCATAGACTTTCTCCTGGGTGATGCTTCGCCGCCCTATGCGACAAAGTTATAAAACATGTATTAGCTAATAGCTTGCGAATATGCTTAGTATCAACCAAACGGTGTGTGAGTGACGTTAATGCTTACGACACAGCAGCAGCCCGTCGGCAACCGGAATCATTGAGCTATCGACCCGGCCATCGCCGTGAATTCGTGTTGCAATAGCACGTAGCGCTCTCGTGTCATCGTCCTGCTTGCTAATGTCTGCAACGCTACCGCCCCACAACACATTGTCAATCACTATCAGCCCGCCAGGGCGCAGGAGCGTCAAGCAGCGTTCGTAGTAATTTTGATAGTTTGTCTTATCAGCATCGATAAAAGCAAAATCATAGCTATCAGCTTCACCGTTAGCGATGGCGGTATCCAGTGTCTCAATGGCCGGAGCTAATTGTAAATTAACCCGCTCTGCAACGCCGGCTTGCTGCCAATAACGACGGGCTACTGAGGTCCATTCTTCGCTGATGTCGCAGGCCAGCAGCATGCCATCAGTAGGCAGAGCGCGGGCAATGCAAAGTGCGCTGTAACCGGTAAATACCCCGACTTCAATGCAGCGCCGGGCGCCGGTTAATTTAACCAGCAGGTTCAGCAGTTGACCCTGCTCTGGGGCTATCTGCATTACGCCAAGGGGAAGCGAAGCAGTTTCCGTACGCAACGCCTTGAGCACTTCATCGTCGCGAAGCGAGTTGCTCAACAAATAATCGTAAAGCTGTGGTGTGAGCTGTAATGGTTGCTTTAGAGCCATGCCGGAGACGTTTAGGAAAATCCTTCAAGAGTGGTAGGAGTAGGGGCGCTGAGGTTGGTGTTTCGCATTAGACTCTCCTGCGCCACGCAGGCGACCAGCTCGCCTTGCCGGTTATAAACCAAGCCACGTGAATAACCACGAGCGTCAATCGCACCAGGGCTGTCCATGCAATACAACAGCCACTCATCAACCCGGGCCGGGCGATATATCCATACCGCGTGGTCGAGGCTGGTGACCATCATGCCGGGCTGCATATACGAGGTACCGTGCGGTAAAAAAGCCGTACCGAGGAGGTTGAAATCGGTGGCATAAACCAGAGCGCACTGCTGAACCAGCGCGTCATCCGGCAGCCCGCCGTGGCTGCGGAACCAGATTTGTCGCACCGGCTCACGCTTCTCTGGATTAAACGGATTCTGCGGCTGTATCGGCCGAAACTCCACCGGTAACTCACGCAGATAGTGCTGTCGCAAGCGATCGGAAATTGAATCGCCTAATTCATCGACCCACTGTTTGCGGAGCACACTTTGATCGATTACATCTTCGGGTGGGGGCACATCCGGCATTGGCATCTGATGTTGGTAGCCCACTTCCGGCACTTGAAACGAAGCCATCATGGTGAAGATGGTTTTGCCGTGTTGAATGGCTTTAATGCGCCTAACACTGAAGCCGAGGCCGTCGCGAATACGCTCTACGTCGTAAACAATTGGCGCTTCCATATCGCCAGGCCGCAAGAAGTAGGCATGTAACGAGTGCGCGATCCGCTCGTTTGTACCTTGTTTTAGCGTGCGGTAGGCGGCCACCAGCGATTGCGCAACAACCTGGCCGCCGTAAACACTTTTTCCACCCAGGTTGCGGCTTTGGCCGCGGAACAGGTTTATTTCGAGATTTTCAAGATCCAGCAATTCAACCAGATCACTTATGGTATTTTTCATATCTTTCATGTGAGCAATTTACGCGAACCGGTAGCTGGAGACTAGCTGCTGGCGGCAACAGTGGCTGTTAACCTTCCCGGCCGACACTTTATTCCGGATTAATTACCTGACACGCCAAGCACTCGCTGCAGCCAGTCGCTAAATTGAGCAATGGGCTGCCAGTGCGCCGCATCAAAAACTATGTAAGCAGCAAACGCGGCGTATAAACCAAGCAGTAACCAGCCACTAAAGCGGCCCATGCCCTTGAGGGGAAGAAACAGTAGTAACGCCAGAACAGTTAGGCCAATTAACAGTATTTGAAGCTCAACCACGGTAGCGCGAGTGTCGGCGGTTAGCTCGATGCTACTGCCGGTAAACAGGCCGTAGAGTAAAAGTGGCAGTCCGATACATAGGGTTATATCAAATACATTCGAGCCGAGAGCATTAGCGACAGCATCGTCGTAATGGCCATTTTTGCCATCGCGTATAGAGATAATCGTATCGGGCACGGAAGTAGCTGCCGCGGCAAGGATAATGGCGACCAAATAGCTGGAAACCCCTAAGCCATGACCAATGCTCAACACCGCCTCTACCAACAGCCAGGTTGCGGCGCCGATAAACAGCGTAGCGATGACCAGCAGTAGCCAGCTCGCCGAATTAGTTGGGCCGGAGCGTGGCATCACTGCAGTTTCCAGGTCGAGCGTTAGCCAGCCCTGTAGTCGTGAATGGTTAGCGTCAGGTTCCGGTGCCTCGGGGGCGTCTAACACCAATTCTCCGGGCTGCATTCCGGTAAACAGCACGACCAAATAAAGGCCGTAACTGGCGACTAACACCGCGCCGTGCCACCAATGCAGCGTGCCACCGTAGAGCAACCACAGTAGCACCAGCTCGCAAGCCAGTAACGCCAAGCCATCGCGAATAACGACCTTGCGGGAAACCTGTATTCGGCCACTCACAATCCCGCCAACCACAACCAGAATCACCAGCGCTGGAATAATCGCGATATT
This sequence comes from uncultured Gammaproteobacteria bacterium, assembly GCA_905479545.1. Taxonomy (GTDB): domain Bacteria; phylum Pseudomonadota; class Gammaproteobacteria; order CAJQNE01; family CAJQNE01; genus CAJQNE01. Next base: position 4,570 of record CAJQNE010000134.1, read on the forward strand.
AAACATAGCGCTGCCAGTTGTGGTGCCAAGGCCGATGGCGAAGCCTTCAGAGTTGCCCAAAAGTACTAAGCCCACCATCACTGTCAGGAATTCTGGCATGGACGAGCCAATCGCGTTAATCGACGCACCACGAACGCCGTCAGACAAATTTCGCCCCAGCCATTGCGAGGCGACGTCAAAGCCCTCGGCGGCGCGCCAGATAACTAACATGGCAAAAATTAGGGCGATAAACGCTAGTGGTAGACTCATTTTGTTAGTGCAGAAATCAGAAAGGGTGCGATCATCCCGCTCTGGTGTACACTCCGCAACCGATAATGTTGCGGATTTTGTCTGCGCATGTCGACTATTGGGGCGGGCATTTTGCAGCCGGCCTTACCTATGAAAACACCCTCAGAATGGGTTAAAACGAGAACAACATCATGGCATCACGCGGTATTAACAAAGTTATTGTAGTGGGCAATTTGGGTAATGATCCTGAAATGCGACAAATGCCCAGTGGCGGCGCAGTGTGCGAGCTAAGCATCGCCACCTCTGAAAGCTGGAAAGACAAGCAAGGCCAACAGCAGGAGCGCACTGAGTGGCACCGTGTAACCGGCTACGCACGGCTCGCTGAAATTATGGGCGAATACCTACGTAAAGGTTCTCAGGTGTACATCGAAGGCAGCCTGCGCACTGAGAAATGGCAAGATAAAAACGGTAACGATCGCTACACCACCAAAATTATTGCTCGCGATATGCAAATGCTCGGTGGCAAGCCCGGCGGCGGTGGCTCGGCACCTTACGACAATAACCAAAACCGCAGCCAGGGCAGTGGTGGTGGCTATAATCAAGGTGGTGGAAATCAGGGCGGCAATTCAGGCCGCGGCGGCTACAGCAATAACAACCAAGGTAGCGGCCAGCCTCAGCCTGCACCGGCTCCGGTTGACGATTTTGACGACGATATCCCGTTTTAGGACGTACTTCTGTCGGCATGTGAACGAACAGAAAGCCCGCGCTGCGCGGGTTTTTTTGTGGCTGCGTGAATGCGCTTTCAATACTACCCGCTTGGCATCGCTGTAAAATAGGCGATGCCTGCAGTCAAACATTTGCTGTGCCTGAGCTGCCCGGTTCAGGCGATGCGAGCTACATTGAGTAGTGTATTAAGCAGAAACAACCAAGGCCGCGAATTTGCGGCCTTGGTTGTTTTGGTGTCTAAGCAGTAGTCGTGAACAGTTTCTTAGAACAACCCGGCATTCCACACAAAGTGCAGCCAGATACTCGCCGCGTAACCGATGCCGATTACCGGTGCCCATTTGAGGTGAGCCATAAAGGTGTAAATACCCCGGGCCTGACCCATTACCGCGACACCTGCTGCTGAACCGACGGACAGTAGAGAACCACCGACACCCGCTGTTAGCGTAACCAGTAGCCATTGGCCGTGGCTCATTTCCGGCATCATGTTCAGTACCGCGAACATCACCGGCACGTTATCGACAATGGCTGAAATAATGCCGACCAAAATGTTGGCTTTCGTGGGGCCTAAGTCGGTGTACATGAACTCAGATATCACCGACAGGTAACCTAGAGTGCCCAGGCCACCGACGCAGAGGATGATGCCGTAGAAGAACATCAGGGTGTCCCACTCGGCACGCTCAACCTGTTCAAAAATATTGAAGGGTTTGGCAGCGGTTTTGCTGCGGTGCTCGTCGGTATCTAGTTCGTCTTCGCCCAACGGGTGCAGGCTGGTATCTGCCAGATGGTTGTCTGCTTCGTCGTCCTCAAAGTCGAGGCCTTCTACCGTCACACCGGTAACGCCAAGGGTTTGAGCTTCCAACAACTCACGATGCTCCACCCGATGCAGGTAATAGCCGTACAGTTTCAGCAGGCCAAGACCGGTAGTCATGCCGATAACCGGTGGCAGGTGCAGCACGCTGTGCATGGTCACTGCCATGGCGATAGTGAACAGGAAAAGCAATATAACAACGACTCCGCCACGCTTGACCACTACGGTGTCACGCAATGGTTCGGGGCGTTCGCGGCTTACCGCGAGGCTCATAATAATGGCTGGAATAATCCAGTTGATTACTGACGGTAGGAATAGCACGAAGAACTCAGTGAAGCTCACTACGCCTTTCTGCCACACCATCAGCGTGGTTAAGTCGCCAAAGGGCGAGAACGCGCCGCCTGCGTTGGCTGCAACTACAACGTTTACGCAACCAATGGCGATGAACTTCTTGTTATCAGCGCCCACTGCCATAATCACCGTGCTCATTAGCAGGGCGGTGGTCAGGTTATCGGCAATGCCGGAAAGCGCCAGCGACAACCAACCGGTGAGCCAGAAGATGGTCCGTAAAGAGTAGCCCCGGCCAACCAGCGTTGCGCGCAGCCGATCGAATACGCCGCGTTCCTGCATAGTATTGATGTATGTCATCGCTGCTAGCAGGAATAAGAACAGCTCAACGAATTCGCCAAGACTATGCCGGAGTAGGGTTTGAGCTGTGTGGGTATCGCCTGCTTGCACATACGCCCAGGCCACCAGCGCCCAAATCAGGCCGGCAGCGACCATAACGGGCTTTGATTTGCGCAGGTGCAGCACATCTTCGAGAATCACCAGAATGTAGGCGATGACGAAGATAGCCACGGCGGTGATGCCGAGTGCACTGGTAGTTAGATTTAACGAGGCGCCAGCGGTGTGCGCCGCTGCTTCGCCGGTAGCGGCCATGGCAGGGATGGCCAGCAAAGACAATAACGTTACAATGGAAAATCGAACAAAAAACCGGAGATTCATCATAACGGGCGTCGTTGCCTGTAAATTAAGGAACGCGCATCATACTGCTGCACTGCAACATTTCAAGTAAAAAATGATGAGCGAGCGCTGATTCAGGACAGGCAAGGCGTTGATTAAACCGGTTTTTTTACTCTTTTTTAGCCGGTTTTACTGACTACAGTAGTGGGTCAGTGAGAACCAAAGTGCCCTCAATTTCGACCGGAACTCCTTTTGGCAAACCAGCAACTTCCACCGCCGCTCGTGCCGGGTAAGGTTCGGTAAAGAATTCTGCCATTACTTCATTGAGCTCAGCGAATTTACCGAGGTCAGTAAGGTAAATGTTTAGCTTTACGGCATCTTCCAGGCTGCCGCCGGCGGCACGGGCTACTTCGTGCAGGTTGGTAAATACCTGACGGGTTTGGTCTTTAAAGTCGCCGCTGTGCACTTCCATCGTTTCCGGTACGAGTGGAATTTGGCCCGACATGTAAACCGTGTTGCCTGCCTTCACGGCCTGAGAGTAAGTGCCAATAGCCTTGGGCGCTTTGTCGGTAGCGATAATGGTTTTGCTCATATTTTAATTCGTCCTTTGTTGTAAGTTGTCTGGGAAAAGCTGGCGTTATCCGCGTGCCCTGGCCACTTTCAGCACCGGTTCGCTGTTACGAAGCTTGCGCATAACCCGGGCGAGGTGCACCCGGCTGGCAACAGTGAAGGTCACCACCAGGCTGGCTGCTGAACCATCGCGTTCGCTGCTTTCAACATGTTCAATATTGCAGCCTTCGGAGGCGATCAGACTGGCAACAGCAGCTAAAACTCCGCGCCGGTTAATAGTGCTGATGCGCACTTGAGCGGAGTTCTCTTCAGCCGGGTTTGCCGACCAGGTGAGTTCCAGCCAGTTTTCCGGGTTTTTACGATAGTCGGTTAGGTTGTTACAACCACGGCGGTGCACAACCAAGCCGCGACCGGCTGATAAGTAACCCAGTATCGGGTCACCGGGAATCGGGTGGCAGCATTTGGCCAGAGTAATGGCCAGGCCTTCTCCGCCGGTAATGGCCAATGGTGCGGGTTTCTGGCCGAGCAGTTCGGCGGCGCGGTCTTCAGGTTGGGCTAATTGGTGGGCAACCAACATCGGTGAACGGTTGCCCATGCCGACTTCCGTAAAGAGCTGTACGGCGCTGTCTAGTTCGTAATTCTTCAGTACCCGGTTGATCGCCGCGGTGCTGGTGTCGGCCAGGCCGCTATTGAGTTTGCTAAGTGCCGAATCCAGTAAGCGTCGGCCCATGCGTTCTGCATCTTCTTCGTGCAGGCCTTGTAGGTAATGGCGTATTACTGAGCGGGCTTTTGCAGTCGTGGCAAAATCTAACCAGGCAGGGTTTGGTCGTCCTGTTTTTGAGGTGATAATTTCAATAATTTGCCCGTTTATCAGTTTGGTCGAAAGCGGGGTCATTCGCCTATCCACCTTGGCAGCGATGGTTTTCTGGCCAACCTTGCTGTGCACCGCGAAGGCAAAGTCTATTACCGTGGCATTGTGCGGCAGCCGCATAATGTCGCCTTTTGGAGTAAAAACGTACACTTCGTCGGGGAATAGGTCGACTTTTACGTTTTCAAGGAAGTCGGTCGAGTTGCCGGATTGCTGCTGTATTTCCAGCAGGCTACGCAGCCAGTCCAGCGACCGTGCCTCTGGCACTTCATCGCCTTCTTTGTATAACCAATGTGCTGCAATGCCGTTTTCCGCAACGCGATGCTGGTCAATGGTGCGAACCTGTAACTCAATCGGCACGCCGTCTGGCCCGCTTAAAACCGTGTGAAGTGACTGATAGCCGTTCGCTTTCGGAATAGCGATGTAATCTTTGAATTTTCCGGGGACCGGGCTGAATGCATTATGGGCAATGCCGATGGAGCGATAGCAGTCATCCACAGAATTGACGACCACCCGTAACGCGAAGACGTCCATTACTTCAGTGAAGTCGAGCTTCTTGTCCTGCATTTTTTTGTACAAGCTATACAAGTGCTTCTGTCGACCGGTAATAGTGCCGGTGACTCCGTGCTCCTGAAAGCCGGCTTCAAGCCGTGTTTGTACCGTCCGGAGTGCATCCTTGCGGTGGCCCCAGCGCTTTTTAAGGCGGCTGCTTAATGCCGCTTCTCGCCAGGGGTGCACGGCGGAAAAGCCGCGGTTTTCCAGCTCTTTGCGTACCGTGTTCATGCCGAGGCGGCCAGCAATAGGCGCGTAAATATCCAGTGTTTCGCGGCCAATGCGACGACGGGCTGCCGGTGCCATTGCCCCGAGTGTCCGCATATTATGCAGTCGGTCAGCGAGCTTGATAAGAATAACGCGAATGTCGCGCGACATCGCGAGCAGCATTTTCCGGAAATTTTCCGCCTGCTGCTCTTCGCGCGACGAAAAGTGGATTTTATCCAGCTTAGTAACGGCTTCCACCAACACCGCGACGTCTTCGTCGAATGCTTCTACTAAGCCGTTAAAATTAACCGGGGTATCTTCGATAGTGTCGTGAAGAATGCCCGCAATAATGGTGTGCGGCTCCAGCCGCATTTCAGCCAGCACTTTAGCCACTGCCAGCGGGTGGGTGATATAGGGTTCGCCTGATTTCCGCTTTTGACCTAAGTGCGCGTTCGCGCCAAACCGGTAAGCACGCCGAACTTCGGCAACTTGCTTGGTGCTAAGGTATTTATTGAGCTCGTCGGTGAGCCGGGCAATGGCCTCGGCTTCAGCGGGGTGAATATCGGACGTTGAACCGGCACCGGTAATTAGAAACGGCGAGGCAGGTGTTTCGGGTGCTAGAACGCGGGCAGGCCCGGAGCTGCTTTTTGCTGCCTTATCCGCAGCCAGGGAGGCGCTGTTGTCAGCGGAATTTGCCACGATGTGGTTCCCGGTAGTTGACTGAGACAAAAG
>CAJQNE010000135.1 GCA_905479545.1 uncultured Gammaproteobacteria bacterium
AGGAATAGTGTCGCCGGGAAGCCGTTGGCGAAGCCATTGATTAAATAGGCGAACAGCAGTCGCTTCAGTGGCCGGTTGTTTTTTAATAGCGGCCAGCCCTGAGCCCAGCTCACCGACTTTATCCGTTGCTTAGGCTCAGCGACTTTCCAGCACAGCAGTAGCACGGTAATTGGCAGCGAAACGGCCATAAGCAGGAAAATGCCTTTTAAGGTAATTGCGTTGGCGCTTTCACCGTAACCATCACCAGTCATGCCGGTTGCCACGGCACCAATCAACACCGATGCGACCGTGCCAATAATGAGGAATGCTTCGCGTGAGGCGGTAATTCGGGTTCGCTCGTGATAGTCCTCTGATATTTCAGCGCCCAGAGCAGAAAGTGGCAGCACTATCATCGTCCAGCCGATATAGGCGAACATGCTCCAGAACAATAAATAGGCCCAGCTGGCGTCTTTTGGCGGAATAAACAAGTAATAGCAGCCGATGATCAGAATTGGCGCGCCCATCAATATCCAGGCCTTGCGCCGACCGCCGGGTAAGTCGAAGCGATCACTCAGTGAGCCAATGAGGGGGTCGGTTACCACGTCAAAAATGCGCGATAGCCACATAATTACCGCAACAACCGCCAGTGATAAGCCGACATTCTGAGCGTAGAAGGTGGGTAGATAGACGTACAGCGGAAAGCCGAATGCGGCTAAGGGCAAGGCTGGCGAGCCATAGGCAAAGAGTTTGCCCCGGCTGAGGCTGAACTGATTCGGGCTGCTGCTTGGTGCGGAATTCGGCATTGTGGCGGTGGGCACGCGGACTTTAAATACAGTCGGCTAATATACGGGAGTTGTGCCGCCATCGGGTCGTTAAGACGCTGCTGCTATTGAGTTTTGTTATGTAAGTGTTACGGTTAAATCTATGAACAGCGGCAGCTCTATCGCCGGGCAGCGAGCGAATACCGGCCCAAAACACTCACGTGCACGTAATAGGCCGCGTATTTTGTCCTGTGGGGCGGTAATAATTCGCGATACACCGGAGGGGCGGCGCTACTTGTTGCTCCGCGCCTGGGGCTACTGGGATTTTCCCAAAGGCTGTCAGGAAGCCGGTGAGCAGGCGCTGCAAACAGCGCTGCGGGAAGTGCAGGAAGAGACGGCGCTGACTCATTTGGATTTTCGCTGGGGCAAACACCACAGTTACGACACCGCACCGTACTCGCAAAACAAGGTGGCCCGCTATTTCGTCGCGGCTACAGACACCGAGCGGGTAGAGCTGCTGCCCAACCCCGAAAGCGGCCGCATTGAGCATGATCAATATGCCTGGTTTGATTACGACCAGGCGATGGCTAAGCTTACCCCCAGAGTGCAGGAAGTATTGCGCTGGGCCGCGAATGTAACTGGTCACATCTGACTGTAAAACAGCTTTGCTGCTGCGGAAAAATTGTCCTACACGCCGCTATTGCTTATGATTCGGCGGCTATATGAGCGTTTAACTGCACCCGCTGTAACGTGACGACATATTCGATATTACTATCCATTTGCACCATTACTTTAATTCGATCATCTAAAGAGAGATTTTTATGAAAGCACCCGTTCGCGTTGCAATCACCGGCGCTGCCGGCAACATCGGCTATGCCATGGCCTTCCGTATTGCTGCTGGCGACATGCTTGGTCCGGACCAGCCTGTTATTTTGCAGCTTATCGAAATTGCACCCGCCATGGATGCGCTGCAAGGCGTAGTAATGGAGCTAAACGACTGTGCTTTCCCGCTGCTGGCCGGTATAGAAACCGCTGACAACCCGGTTGATGGCTTCAAAGATACCGATTACGCCATGTTAGTTGGTGCTCGCCCACGTGGCCCCGGTATGGAACGTGCTGATCTACTGAGCGCGAATGGCGCTATCTTTGGCCCAATCGGCAAAGCCATGAATGCCGGTTCAAGCCGCGATATTAAAGTGCTTGTTGTCGGCAACCCGGCCAACACCAACTGCCTGATCGCCATGAACAGCGCTCCGGATCTGCCAAACGAAAACTTCACTGCGATGACCCGTCTGGATCACAACCGCGCGATGAGCCAGCTTGCAGAGAAAACCGGCAAGCACCACAACGACATTAAGAAGATGACCATCTGGGGCAACCACAGCTCTACTCAGTACCCTGATGTCAACCATTGCACCGTTGACGGTGCCGACGCCATGGGCCTGATCGATCAGGATTGGTACGCCAACGATTACATCCCAACCGTACAGCAGCGTGGCGCCGCCATTATTAAGGCACGCGGTGCTTCATCGGCCGCTTCGGCTGCATCGGCTGCAATCGACCACATGCGTTCTTGGGCGCTGGGCACTGACGCAGGCGACTGGGTAAGCATGGGCGTACCTTCAGACGGCAGCTACGGTATCGAAGAAGGCATCATCTACAGCTACCCATGCACCTGCAAAGATGGCAAGTACAGCATCGTTCAGGGCTTGGATATCAGTGAGTTTTCTCGTGGACGTATGGACGCAACCGAAACCGAGCTGCGTGAAGAGCGTGCTGCGGTAGAAGATCTGCTATAAATTGTGCTGCAAGGCAATTAATTAGCACTAATAATTGCACTAGCAACAACACAAAAAAATAATACTAGGCCCGTTCGCTTTGGCGAGCGGGTTTTTTTATTGGCGCAGGCTTGGCGCTAGCCGCTAAACTGGCGGAAATTATCCGTAACGGAATGACTTCTATGAACGCAATAAGCGTATTTGCTATTCGCTTTTTATTCGCCGCGCTGGTGGTGTGGCTCAGCTATAACCCAACAGGGCACTCGTTCACACACTGGATAATGGAAGGGTTTCTGGCCGACGGTTTTGCGAGTTTGCTTGATCCTGTCAAAGCGATTGCCTTTGCCGTTCTAACGGTTGGCTGGGTGATTCTTTTCCGTGCGACCTTTCGTTCGCTGGGTCACTGGGGCGTGTTTTTGGTCGGTGGCGTTATTGCCGCGGTCATGTGGTTACTATTTGACCAAGGCCTGCTGGACGTCGGTAACAACGTCGTCTGGCAGTGGGTCGTTAGTCTGGGAATTATTATTACTTTAGCCGTCGGCACCAGCTGGTCTATGGTTCGTCGTCGCATCACTGGCCAAATTGATACTGACGACGTGTCGATTGACTGACGACCGGGCCATTTAGCACTGGAGGCTATAAAAAGCGAACTGCCGAATCTAGCGCTATTGCTGAATAGCCGGAATAGTGAGGCGCCAATTTTCGAACCACTCTAAGGATGTACTAATGCCCATTGCCCAAGACAGCCGTAACCTACAAATTTCACTACTATTGCTGCGACTCGGCGTATTTATCGTGATGATAATGTGGGTAATCGACAAGTTTGTGAACCCTGGCCACGCTGCAGCTGTCGCTAACCGGTTTTACATGCTGCCCGAAGGGATAGGTTCCACCGTGTTCTATATCCTCGGCGCACTGCAGGCTGCCGTGGTTATTGCCTTCGTAGTCGGCTTCAAAAAACGCCTGAGCTACGGCATTGTGCTGGTTATGCACACCGTTTCAACCCTCTCTTCTTATGCGTATTACCTCGACCCTTGGGGGCCGAAGCACCTACTGTTCTTTGCAGCCTGGCCGATGCTGGCCGCTTGTATTGCGCTGTACCTGATG
>CAJQNE010000136.1 GCA_905479545.1 uncultured Gammaproteobacteria bacterium
CCGGTGCAGTGTGCTCGCTAGCTTATTCTGCTTATGGCCAGGATGTGGTTAGTTCAGACTCCTTACCTGAGCATCAAGTGTGCATTTGGTTGTACCAACGCCCGACTTTGTAGCAGCCACTCCACAGCGCATACCGCTGGCAATATCGGACACTTCGCAGAGTTATGTCGTTCTTTAAGCGAAACTCCACTACAATTAGCGGTTCGGCTGTCGATGCTACAGCCTATACATAACTAGAAACTGGTGGGAAAACCGCCGAATCATGCGGTTTTCAGACCGCTAACAATAACCGCCAGAATTTCACTTTCTACGAGGCGGCTATCGGGAGAAACCCTTGTCTGACGTTTATATTATCGGAGCTGGTCAAGTGCCAGTGACCCGCGAGGCTGTGCAGTCTCTTCGCGAAATGTCCGCTACCGCGGTTACGAACGCGCTGAAAGACGCCAATGTAGAGACAGTCGGTGCTCTATACATCGGCAATATGATTTCCGGCCGACTCTGCAGCCAGAATCAATTAGGCGCATTTACCGCAATGGCCGCTGGCTTACGTGGTATTGAAGCGGTCAGCGTCGAAGCGGCCTGTGGCAGCGGCGCCGCCGCCGCCCGCTGGGGTTTTATGGCGGTATCCGGCGGCTTCCACGATAGCGTGGTAGTGGCCGGTATCGAAATGATGACGCATATGTCGCGCGAAGAAACCACCACAGCATTGGCCACCGCCTCGGATTGGGAAGCCGAAGGCGCACTGGGTGAAACATTCGTTTCGCTTAACTCAAAAATAATGAGCGCCTATATGGCGAAATACGGTATTTCCGGCGATGCCTTCGGTGGCTTCCCTATCACCGCCCATGAGAATGCCTGCGGAAACCCGAACGCCCTGTTCCATAAGCGAATCGACAATGAGGCCTATTTAAAATCAGCGCACATTAACGGCCCGCTGAGATTATTCGATGCCTCACCTATCTGCAATGGTTCGGCGGCGCTGGTGCTCGGCAATCGCAAAATGGCTTTAGCGGCACAGCGAGCAGGCAAGCCGGTGGTGCAAATTACCGCTTCTGCTATGGGCACCGACTCACTGGGTTTGCGGGAACGCCATGATCAATTAGTACTGGAAGGCATGCGCCGCTCAGTTCAGGCCGCTTATACGCAGGCGGGTGTAGGACCTGACGATATCGATTTGTTCGAGCTGCATGACGCCTACAGCATTATGGCCACACTCAGTGTTGAAATGGCCGGTTTTGCCGAACCGGGCAAAGGGACATGGCTAGCCCGAGACGGCGATATTCGCCGCGACGGTCGAATTCCGATTTGCACCATGGGAGGCCTGAAAGCTCGTGGCCACCCGGTAGGAGCGTCAGGAATTTATCAAATGGTCGAGGCCTACCACCAGCTCGCCGAGCGGGCCGGCGAAAACCAGATTGCCAACGCCCGTATCGCCATGGCGCAGAACATCGGTGGTACCGGAGCGACCGTTGTCACCCATATTTTGGAACGCACTCACTAGCGGGCCGCGATTTTAGTTGGCGCGTTAGGTAGGACAAAAACCGAAGTCTTACTGAATCAGTTCTTGTGCACCACGCCATGTCTGATAGTGATACAGCGGACGACTCATGCCGTAGGTATGCCGATCCGTGCGAATCACCATGGCATTTTCATCGGTATACGTTAGCTCAACCTTATTGACGGTTTCGTGAACAGCCATGGCGTACCAGTCGCCATACCAGTTACACAGCACCCCGCCGCCAGAGTCGCCGCTTTCGATACGTTCGCCTTCCTGGCGGAGCAGCCCCCCTCGCAGAGCATCCATTTGGTGAAAACGTGCATCGTAGCGAATCGCCGCTTCTTTCAGCCGATAGTGATTGGAGCCACCAAAACCAGATAGCTGACAGTCAGCGTTTTCATCGTTGAGAATAATCTGGAACAAGCCCCGGTCAAACACCGGAATAGCGGGCACCGCCGCCATCGGGTTACCAGTACTAATAATCGCAACATCATTCGGGAACGGTTCGCCCGGTACCGGGCGCGGGTCGAAGAACGGGTGCAGTGTGACCTGTTCAGTCGCCTGCCAGGGTTCGTCACCACACTTTACCAATGGCGGTTGGGGGTCGGCGGCATCAAAACAATGCGCGGCGCTAAGCAATGTCGTATCACCGATTTGAGTTGCAGAGCAAATGCCATAGGCACCGGCAACGGCGCAGCTCTGCGGGGCAATTAACGCCGACTCAATCAGCGTGCCTTGCACAGCAACTACAGGAGCTGCCATTACCAGCGCTGCGGTCAGCACTATCGTACCGCGCGCATCTACCCTTGCCGCCTTGGCTTTCAATTTTTGGAGTGCCACCAACATACCGTGCTCCTAATGATCATCGCCGCTTGGCCGGAATTCAGGTTTAAGCCTGAGAATACCGGCTAAAGCGTGTTTACAGCGCCGCGCTATACCGAAGTAATAGTCAGCAGTAGTAAAGACCATAGAACGCCTGCTTAGTTTGCAACGCAAGCAGTAAATTTTGCCAACGGTGTAAATTAGCCCTTAGGCGGTAAGTACTGCCTTGACGAACGGTATTGTCAATCTGCGCCGGCTAGCGAGTGCCGCGCGATCTAACTGATGCAACCAGGCGAGCTGTAAATTCAGGCTGCGTGGCAAATGAACTAACAAGTAGCTGGCCACGTCATCTGGCAGCTGAAAGCCGCGCTGTACCGCGCAATGCTGCAATATCTGCTGCTTTTCAGCATCGCTAAGTGTACGCAGCGTGATGCTCAGCCCCCAACTCAGGCGTGACTGCAAATCTGCCAGCGCTAAATCCAGCTGTGCCGGAGCCAGCAAATCGGCAACCATCAGCGAGTGATTTTTCTCGCGTAACTGGTTAAACAATGCAAAAACTGCATTTTGCCAATCCTCAAAACCAGCAATAGCGCCGATATTATCGATACAAACCAATTCGAATTCAGCCAGCTGCGGCAGCACATCGGGCGAAAACTCAAAGTCTGACCGACTTAAATTTTCTAACGACAAATAGAACGCCGATACTCCGGCATCCAGCGCTTCCCGAACCGCCGCCTGCAATAGATGCGACTTACCGGTTTCTGCCGGGCCGCATAGGTAAACAAACAACTCATCACCGCGTGCCGCCGCCTGAGCGGCTTCAACGGCGAGTTTATTGGCTGCGGTGTAATAGCTGGAAAAACTCAGTTCTTCGCGAAGCTGCAAACCAAGCGGCAGCTGCGGCGTGAGTTTGACGGCGCTTTTACTCGCCTGATCGTCGGTCTGGTGGTTCGCCTGGGTCACAGCAATGCCTTCAACTGCTGAGGTTCTTTTTAGTTTGACCGGCACTCATCCCGTCAGGCGTTTCAATGACTGATCCCGACTGAGTCCGCGCGTACATGGAACTATGCTGGTAGCCTTCATGCACATGGCGGGCAATAACGGCAATGATTGCTGAGGCTGGTAAAGCCAGCAGCACGCCGACAAAACCGAACAGCTGACCGCCTGCCATTACCGCAAAAATAACCAATACCGGATGCAGGCCAATTCGGTCGCCGACAAACACCGGGGTGAGAAACATACTTTCCAGTAACTGGCCGACACCAAACACAGCGAACACCCAGATAAGACTGGTCGGATCCTGCGTTTGCACCAATATTGCCGCCGAGGCACTAATTACGCCAGCAACCACGCCAAGGTACGGCACGAAGCTCATCAGGCCGGCGAATAAGCCAATGAGCAACGCCAGCTTAACGCCGGCAATCCACAGGCCGATGACATACACCAGCGATAACGCCACCATGACAATGAACTGCCCACGCAAAAAGCCCGACAACATCTCATCACTTTCCCGCGCCAGCTTCACCACGTTGGGCTCAACCCGCTTAGGCACCAGCTCATGAATACGCGCAATCATAATGTCCCAATCGCGAAGCAAGTAAAAAGCAGCGATAGGAATTATCAGCAAGTTGGCGACTAACCCCACTGCCTGCAGCCCGCTTTTCGACACGTACTTAAGCAAGCCGGCAGCAATACCGCCCGCCTCACTCCAGTTTTCTTTAATAATCGCTGTTACTGAGCCCATATCAAAACTGGCGCCGGCCAGGCCAAAACGCTCCTGAACCGCAGGGATAGCGACCGTCTCGATCCAGCTAACCCACTCTGGCAGTTTGCTAATGATGTAGCCGACCTGCCGCTCTAGTAACGGCACAATCACAATCAGCACCAGTAACCCAAAGATGGTCAGCAAGGCGTAAACAATACCAACCGATACGCCTCTGGAGAGTTTTATTTTTTCCATGCGGTCGACGATTGGATCACCCAGATAGGCAAGTCCGGCCGCCACAAGAAAGGGCATTAATACTGGTGATAGCAGCCAAACCAGCCACAACGCGACAACTGTAAAGCCAGCAATAGTCAGCTTTTCTCTATCGGTAAACGACTCAGAGACAATATTTAAATCTTGCGGCCTGTCACCAGCGTGTTGGGAGCGACGCTTGCCCGAACCAGCCGCCTGACGTTTCTTATTACTCAAACCTGTCTCCACCAGACACACTTCGCTGAAAAATCACGTGCACCATACATCCATATGGTGCCTGCATAGAACTTGCTCACCACATCACGCTGCGGCATTAGTTTCCAGCCCAACGGTATCTCAACTCAGCATCACTTGCTGCACTATCAGCTTGCAAGGTGCCACTGATCTCCAGTGCCGAGCGCAGCAGCGCCGTGTCGCCGCGTAATCGTAAGTTCAGGGTCACACTATCGGCTGTCGCGCCACCCAGTTGCTGTGTCTGCACTTGCTCTAGCTGCTGAAAATAACGCTGCAGAGCAGCATAGCGGGCCACCGAATTAACGTTAGCAACGTTAATTTTCACACTAGGGCCAGCCATAACCACCGCCGCTGACCCTTCGGCGTAACCGTCGAGTAGCGTCGTCAACCCACCTGCCGTATCAGCACTGTCGCGAGCCAACCAGCGGCGTTGCAAACCAGCAAGCTCGCTCCAGCGCTGCGCCACACCCCTGGCAACCACGACTCGCACCGGCTGATGCGGCCCAATACCAAAACTGTCGCCAAGGCTGCGCAGTTGCTCGTCTAGTTCGACCAGCGGCAGCTCGCTTAGCTGCTGAGGTAAATCGCCACGGGCAGTAAATAACCTAAACCCTCTGCCATCCGCTTGTTTTTGCCACTGGTCCCGCAGCGGCGAATCGGCGCCCAGCAACTGCCAACCGCTACCGGTTTGCTGCAAGGGCCAAAGCAGTGTCGTCGGTCGCTCACCGGTTAGCAGCGGTAAGCCGGCCAGCTGAATTTCACGTTGCATCACTGAGGGACTGAACTCGGCGCGCAGCCGCAACTGCGAAGGCCGTGGCCCGAAGCCATCGGCCGTCGGTGGCGGAGTTTCATAGCGGTATTGCTGTACCAGCTGCGGCGCACGGTTTATCAGTTGTCGTCGACGGGCGGCAACGCCATTTCCCACACCTGCCCGATCCGGAGCTAGCTCACCGGTGAGACGTGCCAGCACTATTACCAACGCGGCCTGCAATGCTTCGGCTCTATCCTCTGCAAAACGACTACGCACCTGCACACTGACTGCGTAAGGGTTAATGTCGTCCGCATCGTTAACCGTCAGCGGCTGTAGGCCGGCGGACTCAACACCGGGCGATGGAGAGCCTGGCGGGTCGGATAGGACTTCGAATGGCGAGGTGTCGCTTGTCTCAAATTCACCCGGACCGGCTTCAACGGGAGCTGGCGGCGCTTGATAGGTTTCAACCGTAAAACGCTCAGCTTGCGGCGACTGCGCAACAGCGACCGCCGGCAACAGCGCCAACAAACAAAAGACTACACGATTCAATGCCATAGTTTGGCAGCGCAATGAGGGAAACATGCGACTAGTTTACGACAAGCAGTTAGCTAGCGCTGCGGTGTAAAGCCGCAGGCTGTACACTACGCGCGAATTTTGCCCCGCAGCCACCGGGCCAGCCCATCGGCGTGCCCGCTTGAGCCGATACCACGAGCCATACCATGAGCCAAAACGTGAGCAACAACAAAACCCCACTTACTTACCGCGACGCGGGCGTTGATATCGACGCTGGCAACGATCTGGTCGAGCGCATTAAAGGCGCTGTGGGCCGCACCCGTCGCCCCGAAGTACTCGGCGGCATTGGCGGCTTTGGCGGCATGTTCGAAATGCCTGCTGGCTACAAGCAACCGGTAATGGTGTCTGGCACAGACGGCGTGGGCACTAAGCTGAAGCTGGCGATGGACTATGACCGCCACGACGGCATCGGCATTGATCTGGTCGCCATGTGCGTCAACGACATTATCGTTACTGGCGCCGAGCCGCTGTTCTTCCTCGACTATTACGCCACCGGCAAGCTCGACGTAGAAGTCGCCAGCCGTGTGGTGGCAGGAATCGCCGACGGCTGTGAGCTGGCTGGCTGTTCACTGGTTGGCGGAGAGACCGCAGAAATGCCCGGCATGTATGACGGCGGCGATTACGACCTGGCTGGTTTTAGCGTCGGTGTGGTAGAAAAAGCTGAAATTATTGACGGTAGCAAAGTCGGTGCGGGCGATGTACTTATCGGCCTACCGGCCAGCGGCCCGCACTCGAATGGCTACTCGCTGATTCGCAAAGTCCTGGAAGTCAGTGGCGCTGATGCGACGCAGGAGTTAGAAGGCAAGCCGCTCATTGAGCACCTGCTGGCACCGAC
>CAJQNE010000137.1 GCA_905479545.1 uncultured Gammaproteobacteria bacterium
GGTTACACCGTGTCCCGGCTTCGTAGCATTGAGAAAACTAATGTATTTCTGAATAAGCCGGGTCTGCACACGGGAATGGTCGATACCCTGCTGTTTCGCGTAGCTCTTTAGTGCTTTCGTTTCGGCGCTGTCCAGCCCGCGCTTATCCGCTATTCCCACGAATTTTGAGGTTATTCCCTGGCACAAGCCGCTGGAATTCAGCAGTTCGTCGAACTCAGCCACCGTCGATTGAGCGAACAGCAGGCTTGGCAGCATTAGAACTGCGAAGTAAATCGATCTCACTCGTGAAACCTCCGGTGGCTCGGTATTTATTCAGAAGCTTAGATTGTAATGTAACCACCGCAGCATTATCGAAACTGTCACTCAGACCGTAACTCCATGTTAATCAGTAAACAGCTCTTTATCGCCCTTTCTATTTGCCGGAAATTTAATCACCGGTTTCTGCAAAATCAACGAATTAGGATAAGTCACGAGGTCACCGCAATCGCGCCGAATCAATACATGGAATGAAGCAATCTCTTCAATTACGCCGGTAATATCCTCGTCCTTATCCACCACTTTAACGTGATCACCCACCCGATACGGGAAGGCAAAAAAGATGATTAGGCTGGCGGTAAGGTTACTCAGCATCGACCACTGAGCAAACAGTGCGACGCCGATTACCGTGAATACTGACGAAACAAATACTGAAACTTCGGTATAGCCGATACCAATAATCAGTATCAGCATGAGCACCAGCACAAACAGCTGAATCAGGAATACGAATCGCCGCACATACGCCACCCGCTGTGGCAGCAATAACTTTTCTTTGCCCAACTTCTGGATCAGCTTATCGGCTGTTCGCCGCAGCACCCAGAATGCGACAACCGCTATTAGCACCATCAATAGCTTTTCACTAGCCATAGGTATTGAGCTCCATAGGTACCGAGTTCATCAGCGAGGCCTCGCAGTATTGATATGCATTAAACGAGCAAATCGAGCTGTCGGACTTTCTGGAACCCCTTCGGCAACACTTTGCCACGACGGCCACGTTCACCGGCGTAATCGTCCAGCTCACGGGGCGAAATCGTCATATGGCGCTTGCCGGCATGCAGAGTGACTGAATCGTTCGCCCCGATGGCCATAACCTGCACCATCGTGCCACCGTCTTTCGGCTTCACTTCAAGAATTTTGTTACCTTTGCCTTTCGACAACTGCGGCAGCTCTGATAACGGGAACGTCAGAAGGTGACCCTCACTCGAAATCGCCACAACCCTACCGCCCTCGCCGTCTGGCACCGGCACCGGTTCAAGCATGCCTGCGTCACCAATATTCAATATCGCCTTACCGGCTTTGTTGCGACCAATTAGCTCCTCAAAGCCAACAATAAAGCCATAGCCTTTGTCTGAAGCCAGCAGGTAACGGGTTTTCGCTTCGCCGCCTGCCAGCCAGATGAATTCGCTACCTGGCGGCGGGTTAAAACGACCAGTAAGTGGCTCGCCCTGTCCGCGAGCTGATGGTAACGAATGAGCTAGCGCTGAATAGGCCCGACCAGTGGTGTCGAACGCCACCAACTGTTGGTTAGTTCGGGTTTTCACAGCATGGCGATAGTCGTCCCCGGCTTTATAGTTCAGCGCCAGAGGGTCAACATCATGGCCTTTGGCGGCTCGTATCCAGCCACTCGACGAGAGCACGGCCGTAAGCGCTTCGCTAGGCAGCATAGATGTCTCATCCATTGCCTGAGCAGCCTGACGCTCGACCAAAGGTGACCGCCGGTCATCACCGTATTTCTCAGAGTCTGCCTTTAACTCATCACGAACCAGCATGCGGAGCTTTTTCTTACTGCCAAGAATACCGGCAAGATATTTCTGCTCTTTGAGCAATTCGTCTTGCTCGCCACGAATTTTGAACTCTTCGAGTTTGGCCAGGTGACGCAGCTTCAGTTCCAGAATCGCTTCAGCCTGAATGTCACTAATACCAAAGCGCTCCATCAGCACAGGCTTTGGCTCGTCCTCACTGCGAATAATCGCGATTACTTCGTCGATATTCAGGAACGCAACCAACAAGCCTTCCAGAATGTGCAGTCGCTGCTCAACTTTATCCAGTCGGAACTGCAGCCGGCGACGAACCGTTTCCACCCGGTAACTGAGCCACTCAACCAAAATTTCCCGTAGGCCACGAACCCGGGGCCGGCCGTCGAGGCCGATCATATTCAGGTTAACGCGATAACTACGTTCAAGATCAGTAGTCGCAAAAAGATGGTCCATTAACGAGTTGACGTCGACCCGGTTTGAACGCGGCACAATGACCAAACGAGTTGGGCTTTCGTGATCTGACTCGTCACGCAAATCGTCAATCAACGGCAGCTTCTTGGCCCGCATTTGAGTGGCAATTTGCTCAAGAATTTTTGAGCCGGAAACCTGGTGTGGCAGTGTGTGCACTACGATATCGCCGCTTTCACGTTCCCAGCGTGCCCGCGCCCGAATGCTGCCATTGCCGGTCTGATAAAGCTTGTCGAGATCGGCTGCGGTCGTAACGACTTCGGCGCCCGTTGGATAGTCCGGCCCAGGCACCAATTCGCGCACTTCTTCAAAAGTTGAATCCGGAGCTTCAAGCAATAAAATGCAGGCGCTGATGAGCTCGCGTAGATTATGCGGCGGAATATCCGTTGCCATTCCTACAGCGATGCCGGTTGTGCCATTCACAAGCACATTAGGCACCCGTGCTGGCAGCAGCTTAGGCTCTGTCATCGTGCCGTCGAAATTAGGCACCCAGTCGGAGGTACCCATCGCCAGCTCGCTCAGCAGCAGCTGAGCATACATGCCAAGTTTAGATTCGGTGTAACGCATAGCCGCGAACGATTTGGGATCGTCCGACGAACCAAAGTTACCCTGGCCATTAATCAACGGATACCGTGTTGAAAACGGCTGCGCCATCAATACCATTGCTTCGTAACAAGCACTGTCGCCATGCGGGTGATACTTACCCAGCACGTCACCCACGGTACGGGCCGACTTTTTCGGTTTCGACTGCCAGGAAAGTCCGAGCTCAGACATCGCATAGACGATACGTCGTTGCACCGGCTTGAGGCCGTCGCCGATATGCGGCAGTGCGCGATCCAGAATCACGTACATCGAATAATCGAGGTAGGCTTTCTCGGTAAATTCACGCAGCGGTTGCCGCTCTACCCCTTCGAAGTTCGGGGCGTCATCAAAAATTTCGTTGTTACCGTCGTCCATACTGCTGCTGTGTTCGCCGTAGTTTATTCACTATCGTAAAAACGGTATAAAACCGTTGAATCAGCTTGAAGCTTACGGCGTTTAACCGCGACATTCAGCCGATATTTTGCTCTGAATTATCTAAGAAAAAAGAGCAATAAAAAAGCCGCAGCAAGTAAACTTGCTGCGGCTCAAAATGTGGCGTCCCCACGGGGATTCGAACCCCGGTCGCCGCCGTGAAAGGGCGGTGTCCTAGGCCTCTAGACGATGGGGACTTAGGACTTTCAATAAGGCTTAAATCAAGCCTC
>CAJQNE010000138.1 GCA_905479545.1 uncultured Gammaproteobacteria bacterium
AATGACGTTGGCTACAATCGCCGCAATGCCAGCGACGACATTAGCGGGCGACCTAGCCAGCCAGCTGTTGGTAAAGCGCAGCGCAATATATTCACAGGGCGGCAGCTCTAAACCACACCCGCAACTAAATAAGCTAATGCACGACGGCTTGCAAAGTAACGGTTGGCAACTTTGGGAGTTACCTGAAGGAGCAAGTTCAGCCGAAGTTGCCCGACAACTTAACGAGCGTTACGCCAGCAGTACCGAAACAATAGCCGAGCTCAACCAGCCCCGACTACCGCAACTTTTCAGCCGCCAGCACGTGGATGCGCTTAGCTCATCGAACCCCAACCTCGCGGCTCTCCAACAACTCCAACTCGCGGATGCCTGGAGAGTGACGGTGGGCGAGCCTTCAGTAGTGGTGGCGATAATCGATGATGGAATTGACTTACAGCACCCCGGATTGCGCAACAAAATCTGGCGGAATGACGATGAAATTGCCAATGACGGCGTCGACAATGACCGTAATGGTTTTGTTGACGACACTCACGGCTGGAACTTTGACGAAGACAATAACAACCCTGGCCACCAGCCACTCGACAGTGGCCACGGCACCTTGGTTGCCGGCGCCATAGCGGGAGATTATGCTGACGACAGCGGAGCGATAGCCGCCATTGGCAGCGCACCCGGCATACGTATTATGCCACTCCGTATCAGCCACGACAGCCACTCTCTACTGCGGGCACTGACCTACGCTGCAAACAATCACGCTGACATTATTAACATCAGCCTCGGCGGCATATTACCCTCTGCTGCTGAAGAAGAAGCCATAGCGGCGCTACAAAGCCGCGGCATTCTGGTAGTTGCAGCCGCCGGAAATCATCACAACAACAATGACTTCCGCGGCATTTACCCGGCGAGTTATTCTTTGCCGAACATTCTCAGCGTAGCGGCACAAAGCACCACTGCCAAAATCACTAACTGGAGCCAGTATGGCAGCAGCAGCGTTGATGTTGCGGCTCCTGGTGTCGACCTCATTACTACCTCGCGCGGTGGAAACTATGTTGAAACGTCAGGAACCTCTATGGCGACCGGCTACGCTAGCGGAGTCGCTGCACTGCTAAAATCGCAATTCCCTACCGACGATTACCGAGCAATAAAAGCCCGACTGCTGGTTGCCGCAGAGCCTATTGATCCGCCGTTCGTTACCCGAACTGACTCCGCCATTAATGCCGCCGTCGCATTGGCAAACCCGTCGCCTGCCACCTTCGTTATCCACCAGCTGTCCAGCTCCATAGTCGGTAACCAGCGCGGTATTGATATTGAAATTGAGCCTTACTTCACCGGCGTGCAACCGCCCCAACTGAGCGACTCAGCGCTCCGCTGCATTGACTACCCGGCTGGCAACTCCATTCCCGTTCAACTCATTAACCACAATAACTTATCGCTAAGCTATCGGGTTGTACCGACCACTAGCAACAATGCAGCCGACCTACGTTGCGAGCTGTCTTTAACCGGTGATCAGGCGGTAACAACTCTGCGCCGATTTCGCCTCACTGACCCACGACAGCTTGAGCTCAACACCGTGACCCAAGCCACTCTTCAAACCGATGCTCAGGATGACTTCCAACACTGGGTGGTAAATATTCCTGCGGGTCGCAACAACCTGGAGCTATTCGTTAGCAGCGAGCAGAATGTTGATGTACTGCTGAGGCCAGCAGAGGCTCCACGCTATGTCGCTTCACTGGGAACATCCGCGCCATCGCCGCCGTTTCTGCTCACCGATAGCGAAACCTCCTATAGTGCCAGCAGCTCAGGTTTTGAGCGGCTAAGACGCAACCTGCCAGCAGCAGGAAAATGGCATATTGTGGTGCTAAACCAACAGCAGCAGCCGAACACCCGCTACACAATAGAAGTGACCGCGCAAGGTTCAGCCAGCGCACCTCAGGCAGCAACAGCTACCGGTCAGGGCGCGGTTACGGCATCACCAAACAGTTCTGAGGCCCGTAATGACGGCGGTGGTGGTGCCGCGTACTGGCTAGCAATACTTACCGCAATTAGCCTCAAGCGCCGCAGTCATAACAAGAAACTAAGTGGGTCGCTGAGCTTACGAGGTGCTCGCCAATAAACATTCCTGCTTTTATTAAGCAGGAAAACCAAGCAACAACGCAGGAACAAGCACCCTATTCGCTGGTTTTGTCGCGATAGCATTCTAGAAAAGCGGCCAAATCACTCGATTTTCGAACGTTCATCTGAATCAGGCACGCGACTGTCCCGAAAACCAACTTTACATATCATGTGTACATAACATAACCCTCAATAAAGGCCCCAAACAATGAAGGGCGCCACTCCATTGAGGTTAAAACCATGGCTTCTACAGCCCGCGCAGAACATAAAATCTCTAGCAACCTGAGCGCTGCCACGCGATCGAAATTCCCGCTTATTGGTGCCGTTAGCGCCATGCTTATTGCCAGCAGCGGTTTGCCCACAGCCACGGCACAAAACGTTTCGGGCGATGTGGTGAGCGATGTCACGAATATTGCGAAACCAGACGCTGAGCCCAACTCTCGACTAATAGTTACGTTTGCCAATCCCAACCAACAGGCCGCCGATCGGGCCCTACTACCCGAGCTGCTCGACCTACCGTTGGCAGGCATATTATTTCGCCAGCCGTTAAGCGCTCAGGTTGTAAACGGTGAAGAAGACGCGATCGAAATCTGGACATTAGACCCCGACACAGATGCGACAGCACTCGTTGAAGAACTCTCTGAACGCGACGATATCCTTTATGCCGAACCTGACTATGCCCGCGGGCCACATGCGACGCCGAACGACAGCTTATTCGACAACCAATGGTATGCACGCAATACCGGTGCCATCTATCGGGGTCGTCGCGGCGTTAGCGGTGCTGATCTGCAACTAACCGATGCCTGGGACATCGAAACCGGCAGTCCCGAAGTAGTGGTTGCGGTTATCGACGACGGTATTGACCTGAGCCATCCGGATTTGCGTGACCGTCTCTGGGTTAACACAGGAGAGATACCGAACAATGGAAGAGACGATGACGGCAACGGCTTTACCGACGATGTAAATGGCTGGGATTTTGACCGTAATGACAGCAACCCTAACCCAGACACCACCGGCCGCAACCATGGCACCGCTGTTGCGGGCGTAATAGCTGCTCGGGGCAACAACATAAACGGCATTGCCGGAGCAGCCTGGAACGTAAAAATAATGGTTCTGAAAACTGACTACACCGTGTCTGCCACCATTCGCGCAATGGATTACGCCCGGGCAAATGGCGCTCATATTATTAACACCAGCTTTGGTGGATCTCAGTATTCCAACTCTGAATATGCAGCGATTCGCCGCCTACGTGACGCCGGCATTCTGATGGTCGCTTCAGCTGGCAACGAGCACTGGAATAACGACTTTGGCGCTAGTTTTCCCAGTAGCTATGACTCAATCAACATTCTTGCTGTGGCGGCCAGCTCCCCCAGCGACAATTTTACCCGCTGGTCGCAATACGGCCAGGTTAGTGTCGATGTTGCCGCTCCGGGCGATGCGATTTTCACCACCGAAGCAAACGGTACTGATGACGCCAGCCACTACGGCTGGCGCAACGGTACATCATTTTCCAGCCCGCTCCTGGCCGGCGTTGCAGCCTTAGTCAAAAGCCAATACCCGAACGCCGATTTCAGCGAAATGAAAGGTCGCATGTTGGCAACTGCAGAACCTATTGCCGATGGAACTTGCCGCGTTGGCAGTGGCGGCAGAGCCAATGCACTGGCCTCTCTGGAAGTAGCCGCTCAACCCGTACCATCACTCACCGCCATTCGATGGGTGGATGGCAATAACGACCGTGCCGACAGCAACGAGACGGGCGCACTGCAGTTTGAATTTGAAACCTTATGGCAGAGCGGCGGAGAAACCGCGGTAATTCTTCGCTCCAACGATCCGCTACTGCAAATAACAGAACCACAAAAACTTCTTTCCGGCCTACCTAAGAACCAGCGAACCAGCATAACTTTTGCTGCCAGCACAGGGCAGCTTAATGGCCATCACGAATTCCCGCTAACCCTGCAATTCGTCGCCCCCGGGTACACCGCTGAACGCAACTACTGTTTGCAAGCCGGTGTGCTACTGGACCAACAAACGCTTACCCAAACTCTGCAGCAGAATGCCCAAGACGACGTCCATCGGTATTCAATTGATGTTCCACAGGGAGCTCCGGTACTCAGCTTGCGACTCGAAGCAAGTAACAATCTGGACCTCTACCTCCGGCACAGCACCTGGCCCGAGCGCGATGAAGTACTCCGCACTAGCAGCAGTTATGGCAAAGGTACTCCGACGTACTTTGCCGCCGGCGTAACCGGCAATGAGCAGATAACACTTACCTCACCCGCGGCCGGCAATTGGTATGTAACCGTTGTAAATGCATCACAACGCAGCAATAGCGAATACAGCGTATTCGCAGCATTCAGCAACCCTAGCAATAACCAGCCAGACACCCCTGCATCTGAAGGCGATAAGCCCAATGAAGAATCCAGCCTGAATAGCGCCGGCGGCGACACCGCAAGCTCTGGTGGCGGCGGTGGAGGTAGCTCTGGCGGAATTTGGCTCGCGCTACTCCTACTATTTGGCCTGCTCCGGCTACCCGACACAGCACTGACCAGCCCCACCAAAAGGAAGCGCTAGCAGTAAGCACTTCACAAAAAGTTTCTGCGACCCTTGGCCAGGCTCTGCGTAAGCATCCTGGCCTCTTTTTGCCTGAGATAAGCGTTAAACCGATTACCTGGTCACATGTTTTTCGAAACCATCGGGCAAACCGCTCCTCATCACAGCGAAAAACCCAGCCAATCGCGGACTATAAACCCATCAAAAACGATATATTGTCTTCACCACGACAATCACACAAGCGCAAAAATTGTAAATATAGTTCCAATTCAAATAATTCTACAAAAATAATAAAAAGTAGTAAATATCGCACTAACGCAATATTTATATAAAAATCAGATATTTATATAAATATGGAAAATTAAAAGCGCGGATTTTTATACACTTAAAATAATCATTTTATTTTATGCCAAGCAAGATTGGTCATCATAAAAATACCGAGCATTCTACTATCCAGTAAATTAATACGGACAGACCAACTGATCTGTCCGGTACGAAGGTGCGGTATGGACGTTAGAACATTATGCTTGGGAGTGTTGAGCGAAGGTGACTACACCGGCTACGACATCAAAAAATTTTTCGAGTCTTCGTTCTCCAGTTTTTTTCCGGCTGGGTACGGGTCTATTTACCCCGCCCTGGCACAACTGCTTGAGAAACAGTTAGTAAGTTGTGCCTCACAGACACAGAGCAAACTGCCAGATAAAAAGGTTTATCAAATTACCGCCTCCGGCTTGGATCAGTTTCGCCAGTCACTAAGAGAAGGCAAAGGCACTCACCGGCTCCGCTCCGAATTCCTGGTGCAGATGTTTTTCTCAGACCACCTTGACGAACATGGCTTAGCAGCACTAATCGACAGCCGCCTTAGCGATATTAACGACGAAATTGCAACCATGGACGGAATGATTGGTCACCAACAAGGTGCCAACACCACCGGTGGAGCCGCATTTACTCGTGGATTTAACCGGGCAATGCTGGAGGCTGGACGTAACTATATTAATAGCCACAGAGTATTAGTCGAACGTCAATCCGATAATAAAGTGACCCGGTTCGACAGCAACGTCAATCGGTTCGCGGGCTGATTAACAAGCCTCAAGAAAAGACTGCAGGTTACAAAACGGGTTTGAAGCGACAATCGCTGCAAGCCCTTTTTCAGATCTTCTTCAGGCGCCGCAACTCAGCCTTTTCGGCTACCAACGATACTTATCCCAGTTCTCGGGGTTTGCCCAACCTTTAGGGTTCAGCCAGTCGGGCGTATTTTTGTAATGCGCAATATCGAATTCAAATTGGGTGCACCCGTTGCCACAGTCGGTGGGTGTAAAGCCCAATGCCACGAGCTGCTGCGCATCTACTGAATCGGGGCCCAGCAACACAACCCGGTCAGCCCACTGGTCACGTAAGGCCGCCAGCAAATTAACATTAACGGGCCAGACAACCACCGCCAGCGCTAACGGTGAAACAGGCACTGAACTTTGCGGCTGAATTCCTGCGTAAGGCCTATCAGCAAATAAAGCACTGTCGCCCGAACACCCCTCCATCGCAGCAGCGACTAGCGTATCAAGCCCGGTAGTCACGCAGCGCCCCAGAGACAGCTGTCGTCACTCGCTTTATTCACACGCTCCAGCATTGCACTGTGCTCCGCCAGCTCCTCAGCGCTAGCAGCAATAACCGGCAACACTAATTCTCTCGAAATTACCGCTCGCTCCTGCGGCTGACCGGCCCTGCCCTCCGCTTCAGAATCGAGCGTCAAGCTCTTCTGACCACCGGTCATCATCAGATAAACGTCAGCGAGAATCTGCGCATCAAGCAACGCGCCGTGCAGCTCACGATGGCTATTGTCGATATCGTAGCGGCGGCAGAGCGCATCCAGTGACGCCC
>CAJQNE010000139.1 GCA_905479545.1 uncultured Gammaproteobacteria bacterium
TTGTTGTAGGCCAGGGGCTGGCCTTTCATCAGCGTAAGCAATGCCATTAAGTGACCGTATACCCGGCCAGTCTTACCACGCACCAACTCGGGCACATCCGGATTTTTTTTCTGCGGCATTATCGATGAACCGGTGCAGAAACGATCAGGCAGGTCGATAAAGTTAAATTGCGCGCTGGTCCACAGAATGAGCTCTTCGCTCCAGCGGGAGAAGTGCATAATCAATGTCGCCACGCTAGCGCAAAACTCGATCGCAAAATCGCGGTCAGAAACTGCGTCCAGTGAATTCTCAGCCACGCCATCGAATCCCAACAAATCGGCTACCATTTGCCGATCAATCGGATAGGTGGTGCCGGCTAATGCTGCCGCACCGAGTGGCAGTATGTTCACCCGCTTGCGGCAATCCGCCAGCCTGGCACGGTCGCGTTGCAACATGGCGTGCCAAGCCAGCATGTGGTGGCCAAAAGTAACCGGCTGAGCCACCTGCAGATGGGTGAAGCCCGGCATTATCGTTTCAGCCTCACGCTCAGCGAGGTCGACAAGACCCTCAGCAAGACGCGCAAGTTCGCCATCTATGGCATCAATGGCGCTGCGCAAAAATAACCGGATGTCGGTAGCCACCTGATCGTTTCGCGAGCGACCGGTATGTAATTTTTTACCTGTAGGGCCAATTAAGTCAGTTAACCGGGCCTCGGTGTTCATGTGCACATCTTCACGTGCTACCGACCA
This sequence comes from uncultured Gammaproteobacteria bacterium, assembly GCA_905479545.1. Taxonomy (GTDB): domain Bacteria; phylum Pseudomonadota; class Gammaproteobacteria; order CAJQNE01; family CAJQNE01; genus CAJQNE01. The sequence goes on from CAJQNE010000139.1 coordinate 729, forward strand.
ATCAAACTCGCCAGCTTCAATTTCAGCCAGTACACGCCGAAGGCCAGCGATAATCTCGTCTCGCTCTGCCTCGGTAAGCACTCCCACCGCGCTAAGCATTGTGGCATGCGCGATAGAGCCCTCGATATCAAATGCTGCTAACCGCTGGTCAAAATCTACCGACGCGGTGAATTCCTGCACAAATGCGTCAGTCGCTTCAGTAAACCGACCGCCCCAGGCAGCATTGGTACTGGCAGACATATTGGCAGATTTATTGGTATTCAGGGCGTTAGACATGGCAGAAATTCCGCAAAAAAACAGGGCGCTATGGCGTTGGGCGCGCGACTATACCATGTAACGTAATGCTGGCAGATTTTAGCCATTGCCGCGAAAACCAATACATTCCATTTAACCGCTTGTAGAGTAAACCAAGCCGATAACGCCTTGCTCACGACACTTTATCCGTGGAATGGCTTCGCTGGTCGGCTATGATTTGAGCCGCGCACTGCTCGCCAGCAACACTGATCGACCCAGCCACCACTGGTTCGATTCAGGAGGGATCAGTGTTAGAAGTATTAAAGCCCTCATGGGCACAACTTTCGAAAATGAGATTTTCCACAGTGGAAAACAGCGAAACGCAAACGCACAATTTTGATGTGCACAACTTGCGAGTTTTACTCACCACTGTTCTGGTTTCAGAACTGCTGGCTGTGCTGATAACACTCGCTACCATCAACACGCTGGATGCGCTGTGGTTTGAGTTGGTGGTGAATACACTATTTGTACAAACGGTGACGGCATTTACCTACCTCACCTGGTGGGCTCAGGATAAGTTCCTCCCAACAGCTTCGTTAACGGTGAAAATGCTCACCAGCTACACCGTTGCGCTGGTTGTGACGGCAATCCTTACCTGGGTACTCTGCGCCTATGCCATTCAGGCGGGCATACAGCTGGCATTTCACACCCCGTATGTTGGGGTATACGTAGTCCGTAATACCGCCATCACGTCAATAGCCGGCGCGCTCGCGGTGCATTACGTCTGGGTACAGCACGAATGGCGCGACAATATTGTTCGCGAAAACGAAGCACGCATTGAAGCTCTGCAAGCACGCATCCGGCCCCACTTCCTGTTCAACGCCTTGAACACCATCGCCTCGCTCACCCGCAGCAACCCGGAAGCGGCTGAAGAATCGGTCGAAGATCTGGCAGACTTATTTCGCGCCAGCCTGAAAAAAGCCGGTAGTGAAGTACGGCTGTTCGAAGAACTCGACACCTGTCGTCGCTATCAACGGATGGAACAATTCCGCTTAGGCGAGCGTTTAAAAGTGCACTGGGATGTTGACGGCTTGCCGATGAATGCCAAAGTGCCGGCACTATGCCTACAACCTATTCTGGAAAACGCCATTTATCACGGTGTCGAACTCTCTTCAAATGGCGGTCGAATTGACATTACTGGCCGGCGCGATGAGCGCGGCTTCACGATAGAAATGATGAACCCCGTACCCGTGCAACGCGGCTCCCAAAAACACGAAGGCAACAAAATTGCTCTCGACAATATCCGCCAGCGGCTGGAACTCACTTATGCCGGCAGAAGTAAGCTCGAGCTCGAAGACCTGGGTGACCAGTATCGGGTGACGCTTTGGTTTCCATGGCGGAAAAATGACAACCCCGTTACACCATCACACGCAGCAAAGGACATAAATTATGCAAAAGCTCCTAATAGTTGATGACGAACAACCTGCCCGTGAGCGCCTACGGCAGCTGGTTAGCGATATCGATGGCTGGGAAGTCGTCGGTGAAGCCACCAACGGCCGTGATTGCCTGGTTCAAGCCTCACACCTGGAACCGGAAATCGTGCTGCTTGATATTCGAATGAACGATATCGACGGCATTGAAGCGGCCCGCCACCTGGCTGAACTGGATCGCCCGCCTGCGGTTATTTTCACCACTGCGTTTGGTGAACACGCACTAGAAGCGTTTGAAACTCACGCAGTCGACTATTTGTTGAAGCCAATCCGCCGCCACCGGCTGCAAGAAGCATTAACCAATGCCAGCCGACTGACTCGTGCGCAGCTATGGGCACTGCAAAGCAACGCCGATACCCAGCAAGAACGACGCCACATTTGCGCCAGAGTCCGGGATGGTCTTAAGCTCATTCCCATTGAAGATGTCATCTATTTTCAGGCCGACCAAAAATACGTCACGGTGCGCCACGTCGGCGGCGAAGTATTGATTGAAGAGTCACTAAAGTCGCTGGAAGAAGAGTTCGAAAACCGGCTGACCCGTGTCCACCGGAATGCGCTGGTGGCGAATGCTTATATCGAAGGGCTGGAAAAAACCGTAGAAGGCCACTTCTGCATCCGCATGCGGGACTGCGAAGAGCGCTTGAATATAAGCCGCCGTCACTCTGCGGCGGTAAGACGGAAGCTGGTAGGGCAAGTAGCCGCCTGACACCAACGCGCTTCATACAGCGGGCCTGCCGGCAACGGTACGCCCGCTTTTTCATGCCCGGCTCATGCCCCTCAGAATCGATCGACGGGTTCACTGGCGAATTCGTCGAATTACATTCCGCCACCCCGTAGAGCCTGTCATAATGTCTTAATGACGACCCTGACCATTGCAACACGAAAAAGCCCTCTGGCCCTTTGGCAAGCAGAATTTGTAAAGGCCAAACTGCAGGCATTACACCCCGAGTTAACAGTAAAACTGCTGCCAATGAGCACCAAAGGCGATCGAATACTCGATAGCCCCCTGGCAGCTATTGGCGGCAAGGGCTTGTTCGTAAAAGAGTTGGAGCAAGCACTGCTCAGCGGCGAAGCCGACTTGGCGGTGCACTCACTCAAAGACGTGCCCGCTGAACTTCCTGAAGGTTTGGCGCTGCCCATTCAGCTGCAACGCGAAGACCCTAGTGATGCCTTGGTAAGTAACCGGTTTGCGTCGTTGGCCGAGCTGCCTGCTGGCGCCAAAGTCGGCACGTCCAGTTTGCGCCGTCGCTGCCAGTTACTAGCCACCCGCCCCGACCTGGAAATTCTGGATTGCCGCGGCAATGTCGGCTCCAGACTCGGCAAACTGGAAGCCGGTGAATACGACGCAATAATGCTCGCCAGCGCCGGTTTAGTTCGATTAGAGCTAGAGAGCCGTATTGCCGAACGGCTCGCTACCAGCACCTGCTTGCCCGCTATTGGCCAAGGCATACTCGGGCTCGAAACCCGTATCGACGATGCGGATACCCTGCGTTGGCTTGCGCCACTGCATCACGCCGAATCGGCCGACAGAGCGGCGGCTGAGCGTGGATTGAACAGCGGCTTAGCGGGCGGTTGCCAGGCACCGGTCGCTGGCCATGCCCTGATTGATGGTGAAACTCTCACCATTCAGGGTTTAGTCGGCAACCTCAGCGGCACGGTAATTTTGCGTGACCAGATCAGCGGCCCCCGCAGCACTGCGCGCCAACTGGGCCTGATGCTCGCGCAACGACTCTGCGACGCGGGTGCCATTGAGCTATTGGCTGAACTGGGCGTTGAAGCGGGCCTGAGTGTTAGCCCTGAAGTAGGCAGTGCTCCCGCCCGATGATTATTCGCCCGTTGCAAAATACAACCGTAATCGTCACCCGCCCAGCGGGCCAAGGCGAATCGCTACTGCAACGGCTGCAAAACGCGGGTGCCAACACAATTCACCTGCCGGTAATGAAAATCACTCCCATAACCGCCCCGCTAGTAGAGCTTGGTCCCACTCCGGTAGACGTGATTATTTTTATTAGTAGCAACGCCGTTCGCCACGGTTTATCGGCTATGGGCGGCGTGGAAAACTTGCACACCGCCCAACAACGCGGCACTAAAATACTGGCCATCGGTGACGCCACGGCGCAAGCGCTGCAACAACAGCAAATCAGTACGGAAAACAGCCACCGGCCAGATAATAACGGTGAAGCTCGTTTTGATTCAGAAGGCCTGTTAGCCAGCCCCACCCTAAACGATGTCGCC
>CAJQNE010000140.1 GCA_905479545.1 uncultured Gammaproteobacteria bacterium
CCCATTGGCCGTGCATTACGTTGTGGCCAATTTCCATGTTTTCGAGAATTTTCCCGAGCGTTAGGGCCAAAGTACCGAGGGTAATAACGGGCCAGAAGAACGCCCACCCCGACAGTGCGTGTTGCCACTGCGGCAGGAATGCCAAACTCAAAAAAATTACCGCCCTGCCACCAAGTGTTAACCAGCGCTGAGCGAGTATCACTCGCAGGATGTATTGGCGATCTTTTGCGCCAAGGTCAGCTTTAACGCGATGTTGAATCGCATCGAGTCGGCCACCAATGTCGTCAACATCAGCGTCGCTAAGCCCTGCAGTAAATGCAGCCTTGTTAGTATCTGTCATCATTGTTTTCCAATGCCGGTTGGGTTGTCGGCCTGGCCTGATTTTTCGCAGTCGGGAGTCAAAGTAATGCTTTGTATCAATGGACGCGGTGGACTAAAGATCAAGCTGCACCGGGCCGGCTGCGGCACTGACGCAAGGTTGAATACGCGTACCGGTCTGATTAAGTATCTGCCCGCTGCGTAAATCCCGCACCGCGCCAGCCAATAAGGTGCAATCACAGCTGTGGCAAATACCCATACGGCAGCCGTGTTCAGGCTTTAGCCCTGCGCGCTCGGCGACCAATAACAGCGCCTCGTCAGCGGCACCCGCAGCGCTAACGCCACTGGCAGCAAACAGCGCCGTGCCACCTTCAGCATCGGCCGACACCTCAACAGTTTGGGCCTGAAATCTTTCGGTTCGAAGCTGCGCTGAGAGCCCGGCCTCGGCCCAGTGTTGTTCTAAGGCATCGAGCAACGTCGCAGGGCCACAAGCCCATACGTCGCGCTGCCGCCAATCAGGACAAATAGCGCTTAATTGCTGCGTTGAAAACCGCTCACCATCCGCGGCCGTGTAGACCTCGTGCAAGCTGTATTGGTTATCCTCACGCTGATGCAATTCGCCTAGCGCGGCCGAAAAAATAAAGCGCTCGGCGTCCCGCTCGTAGTGGATATGTTCGCACTCGTCGGCGCCACTCAGGGAATTTAGAATACCCATAACCGGCGTAATGCCGCTGCCTGCAGTAATGAACAGTTTCCGCTTGGTATTGTTTTGCCTGGTGGGCGCGGCCAGGGCTTTTGTAGGCACCACGAATTCACCCTGGGCCTGACTGATATGTAACCGCTCGCCTGCTACCGCTTTATGAACCAGGTAGTTTGAAACCAGCCCATCTGCGGTTGCCCGCACGGTTATCTGCAGCCGACGACGACGTTGGTCGCTAGAACTAATTGAGTAGCAGCGGCTATGCCACACACCATCAATATTCACGTGCACATTCACAAATTGGCCCGCCCGGTGGCCTAGCCAGCCAACTCCGGGCTTCAGCTCAAGCGAGCAGCTATCAGCCGTCTGCGAGGTAATCGCCATGAGCTTCGCCGGTAAACGCTCGGCTCCGGTGGCAAGCTTCTGCCAGCGACTATTCAACAACGCCGCATAGTCAGTGGGCAAACGCGGATAACTAAAAGGCGACAGCAACGGCAGCAAGCCACCGACGAGCGTTTCGATGGCCGGTTTTCTCGTGATTGGTATTGATGACGAAGGCATGAATTGAGACCGGAAAAATGGATGCGCTGAGGGCCGATGCGAAGCATTATAAGCAGGCCATATACAACTGTCTATACAGTTGTATATTTGTAGTAAGATATCCGCTATCCTGCCGACAGAATAATAATGAATTCGCTAAAATAAACTAATGACAACAAGCACTCTGAGTCGCACCGAAGCTGTCGGTCCCAAAACCAACAGCGCCCGAAGCATTAACCGCGATACCCTGCTGAACGCTGCACTGGCCCTACTCGGCCCGCATCGCAGTATTTCTACGCTCAGTTTGAGGGAGGTTGCTCGCGAAGCTGGTATTGCGCCCAATAGCTTTTACCGGCACTTCCGCGATACCGATGAGCTTGCGGTGGCACTGATAGACAGTGCTGGTGCCGCCCTACGCCATATTTTTACCGAAGCGCGGCGCAATATCCGGCCCGGAGACAGCGTTACGCGAATGTCGGTTGAAATTTTTATGGCGCAGCTTGAGGCTGAAGATCAGTTACTACCGCTGCTGCTCCGCGAAGGCACCGTTGGTTCTTCGGGTTTTAAACAAGCCGTAGAGCGACAGCTGCAATATTTCGAAAACGAAATACACGAAGAAATGGTTCGGCTGGAAAATCTCAAAGGCAACCAGCTGGAGGATGCCCGCATAGCTGCCCGGGCGATTACCCGCCTGGTGTTCACAATGGGCGCCACAGCATTGGATCAGGAATTAAGTGATCGCCCCCTGCTCGTTGAACAAACCGCTAAAATGGTTCGGATGATTATTCGTGGCGCACAGTCGCTCGCCATTTTGGCCGACGAATAGAGCGCTACTCGCTACACTCTCAGTAGCGCTAACGTCGCCGTAAAGAATTACAACCAAGGTTCTAGCCATGTCCACCGCCAAATTACCGTTCATGCGCATAAAGCCGAGCAAAGCCATGGCTGCCGCAAACAGTTATGACGACTGGCTTCAGGCTGCCACTGAACGGGATGAACAGAAAGGCTTACTCGCCTGGCGGGAAAGTGATGACTCCAGGCTGCTAGACGGCCCGTTGATGCGCGAACACATTAAGCAATTCAGCCAGCTCAGTACCTCGGGCAACATTGCAGAACTCGCCGCCCTGCTGCACGAAAGCCTTTACCGCCACCAAGGTGATATTGCCAATCCGCACCTCCACGAAATGG
>CAJQNE010000141.1 GCA_905479545.1 uncultured Gammaproteobacteria bacterium
CGTGGTGGCCCATACCGTCAAAGTGCCCGATAGTCGCCTCAATATCGGCCCGTAACTTGTCGGACTTGGCGGCAGCGGCTTTGGTAATTTTGCCGCTGCGACCAGGCTTCGCCGGCTCACCCAGCAAGCCTTTCTCCGGCGCTTTAGCATGAGCCCACTGCACTATCGCCGTGCTGTCCTGCAGCTTGGTATTGCCATCAATCAGTAGTGGCACGGTGGTTTTTGCCTTGCTTTTTGACAACCGGGCAATATTCGGAATGTGTAGCAGCGGTGTTTGCGGCCGCTCGTCGTACACCAATCCCGCAGCGTCCAGCGCCCAACGGGCTTTTTCGCTGTAATGAGATAGTGCAAATGTATATAGGCGAGGCAAATTGGCCACGTGCAGCTCCGCTGAGGCTGAATGTCGGGCAGGCATTATAGGCCAGCACCGCCCATCATGGGCGCCAGCTCGGGTTGCAGTTTCAGAATATTGGCGGTCAACCACGCTGGCATCGGTGCTTTTTTACCGGCCTCATAATCGTACACCACCATTTCAGACTTGCCTTCGGCCGCAACTCGTTGATACTGCTCGCTTACAACCCGTACCGTCATGATAAAACGATCTTCCGACACTTCACTTACCCGGCAGCCAAGATGCAAGGTATCGGGAAACGTCAGTGGTATTTTAAAACGGCAATCTGTGGCGGCCAGAATCGGACCGATTTTCGGCGCTGGCTGCGCTGAATCAGTAGCAAACAACTGCATCTGGCGTAGCATCGGCACCCGCACGTCCTCAAAATAGCGGAAATAGATGGTGTTATTGACATGACCCATGGCGTCCATATCGCCCCAGCGAACATCTTCTTTCACAATGAAAGGGTAGTCAGCCAGTAACTCATTAATCTTATCGCTGCGGCTGGCAGTATCGGCTTTAGTATTTTCGCTAGGCAAGAGTCGCTCCATGAAAAATTAAGGTCATTCGTGACATGATACCGGCAATGACCGATGCCGCTACGCCAACAATCCTAAACAAAATTATCAGCGATAGCGGCCTGCCTGTCGCTGAGGCACTTCCCGCCCTGCGCGACGCGTTGGCTTTAGGCAATGCAGTACTCACTGCCCCTCCGGGGTCTGGCAAAACCACGCTGCTGCCGCTGGCTCTACTTAACGAGCCCTGGCTGGCGGATCAAAAAATCCTGATGCTGGAACCCCGCCGACTAGCGACCCGCGGCGCGGCCACACGCATGGCGGAATTACTGGGTGAGTCGGTAGGCGATACCGTCGGTTACTCGATGCGAATGGAGCGAAAAATTTCGCCGCATAGCCGCATTGAAGTCGTCACCGAAGGTTTGTTAACCCGCCGCCTGCAAAACGACCCGGAATTAACGGGTGTGGGCTTAGTGATTTTTGACGAATTGCACGAGCGTAATCTGCACGCCGATTTGGCGCTATCGCTCTGCATCGATGCACAGGCCGGTTTCCGCGATGATTTACGCATCCTCGCTATGTCAGCAACCCTGGATGCCGAGGTAACCAAAATAGCGCTGGCTCAAAACGACCAGCCCGCGCCGGTTATTAGCGCGGAAGGCCGAAGCTACCCGGTTGATGTTAGCTATGTTGGCGGCGAGCCAGCGCGTAAACCACGCGATATTGCGACCAACGTCGCGGCCACTCTGAAGCTTGCACTGCAACAACAAAGCGGCAGTGTTTTAGTGTTTTTACCGGGCCGACGTGAAATAGACGAATGCGCGAGAGCGGTAAAAGGCACTATCGGCAATGCTGAGCTACTCCTTTTGCACGGCGGCTTATCAGCCAGCGAACAGCGCCGCGCTTTACAACCCATTGCAGGCGACGAGCGACGGGTTATTCTCAGTTCCGCGATTGCCGAAACCAGCCTCACGCTGCCAGGCATAGGCGCAGTGATCGACAGCGGTCTATCACGTGTCGCCGTTTACGACCCAAATACCGGCTTCACCCGACTGGAAACCAAACTGGTAAGCAAGGCATCGGCCATTCAACGCAGCGGTCGCGCCGGACGATTAGGCCCGGGACTTTCATGGCGGCTATGGTCAGAGGCGGTTCATACCCGGCTTGTCACTCAACAACCGGCTGAAATCGATAGCGCTGACCTAGCGCCTCTGCGATTAGAACTCGCCAGTTGGGGTATTACTAACCCGGCAGATTTGCGCTGGCTGTCGCCACCACCATCGGCTAACTGGCAACAAGCCGGCGATTTGCTGCAGCAGCTGGGTGCCATTAATCACGACGGCACCATCAGCCGTCGTGGCCAGGCGATGGCTAAGCTTGGCGCACACCCCCGACTGGCGGCGATGCTGAGCGCCGCCCCCAAAGCCAGTCGCCAAATCGCCTGCGACCTTGCCGCGCTATTAAGCGATCGCGACCCACTACGTCGCGGCGCTGATATTGATGACCGGCTAGCAGCACTCAGGCAATTTCGCCAAGGTAAAGACAAAAGCTACGCGTTACGCCAGGTCGATCAGCTATCACGCCGCTGGCAGCAGCAACTGCAATCAGCCCCCGCTACTTCTGTTGGCGATTGGAGTGCGGGCGCGCTGTTGCTCTTAGCCTTTCCGGAGCGGCTAGCCCACCCCCAAGGACCGGAGCGCCTCAAGCTGGCAAACGGCCGCGGTGCACAGTTACCGCCAAACGACTCCTTCGCTCACTGGCTTAAAGAGAAAGACCGCTTGTTAGTAGTGGCCGAGCTCAACCAACGGCAAGGCGACGGCATGATTCGCCTAGCCGCGGGAATTAGCCGGGAAGAATTAGACCAGCATTTTGCCGACTCGCTGCGGAACCACGACAGCTGCCATTGGGATGACAAACAACAGCGCATCATTAGCGAACAGCAAACCCGCTACGGCGAGCTGGTGCTTGACCGACGTGCCACCACCACACCCGACAAAGAGGCCATTGCCACCGTATGGCTGCGACTCATCCGCGACAAAGGCTTGCGGCTACTCGATTGGCCCAAAGAGACTGAGCAACTACGTTGTCGCATCCAGCTTTTACACAATGAACTAGGCGAGCCATGGCCCGATTGCGGCGATGCAGCTTTGCTGCAGTCACTGGAGCATTGGCTATTGCCGTTTTTGGATGGCGTAACGACGCTCAATGCGCTGCAAAAAGTTAATATTGCAGAAGCATTGCGGGC
>CAJQNE010000142.1 GCA_905479545.1 uncultured Gammaproteobacteria bacterium
CCACCGGCAACCACCAAATCTTCCCAACCAGAAGCAACCTTCTGTGCGGCAATGTTTACCGCTTCGAGGCCGGAAGCACAGAAGCGATCCAGCTGAACGCCAGGAACAGACTCGTCCCAATCAGCATTCTGAACCATCATCTTGGCGACATCAGAGCCCTGCTCACTGACAGGCATTACGCAGCCCATCACCACGTCATCCACGTAAGACGTATCCAGATCATGACGCGCCTGCAGGCCTTTCAGTAGACCGGCGCCCAGGTCGATGGGCTTTACTTCGTGCAAACTGCCGTCCTTCTTCCCCTTGCTGCGGGGCGTACGCACGGCGTCGTAGATATAAGCGTGATGTGTCATCTCTTGCCTCTTCTGTCTTTAGTCTGTCCTGGGAGTCCCACGGGGGGACGCTGCTGCGGACAGTTTCCAGCTTTTATCTGCTCTGGACCATGGCCTCAGCACTCAATAAAATAGGCATTAACTTACAATCGCATTTATGATTGCAGTAATAGTTTGACGAGACAGATCAGTCCTTATGCAAGCCACCACCGTTTCAGCCAATTATGTGAAAAGCGCCCTGTTGGGCGCCAAACAACAAGGTTACATCCCTGAGGACATCCTCAGGGAGCAGGGGCTGCCGGCAGAAATTCTCTCTAACCCCAAGTTGAGGATATCGACATTAGCGTTTGCCGAACTGTCCAGAACCCTTTCAGAGTTATTGCAAGATGAAACCGCCGGCCTGCTGGCCAAGCCTAACGCGACGGGGGCCTTCAAGTTTTTAGCCAGATCCTGCCTTAGTAGCCGTAATATCAAGGAATCCCTGCATATTTGGCGAGATGGCTTGAACTTCATGGATAACAGCACTGCCGCCGTCACACGTTTTGAGAAGGAAGGCGGCTATATCGCCATTACTTGCGAGAAGGCTGAAGGCGTTACCGATAACCATATTCTGGAAAGCCTGCTAACAACCTGCCATCGCTTCCACTGCTGGCTGGCAGGGGAGTTTATCCCCATTGAACGCATGGACCTGGCTTATCCCAAACCGGATTACAGCGATGAACACCGCTTTGTATTTTATGGCGCGCCCGTCCATTACAAGCAAGAACAAAATGCGTTGCATTTTAGCCGTCAAACGCTGGAGTTAGTGAATTACCGAAATCGAGACGACTTGCGGGAGATGTTCAAAAAACCGCATATCAACCTTCTGACACTCCCCAGACAGAGTAAAACCACGTTCATTAAAGTCCGATTGTGGATGGAAAAGCTATTCAGGGAAGGTGGTGGCCTGCCGCAACTGGATGAAGCCTCGGCGTATATGGGGTTAACGGCACAAACGCTACGTCGGCGCTTAAAAGCAGATGGTTACCCCTTTAACAAGCTTAAGGACGATACCCGCCGTGATATGGCCATCTATTACATTAAGCAATCGGCGCTTAGCATTGAGGAAATTGGCTTTCGCTTAGGTTTTTCAGAGGCCAGCACGTTTATCCGTGCATTTAAAAGTTGGACGGGGCTAACGCCGCTGGCCTACCGAAAATTGTGATTCACACCTTGGGTTGTGCATTGGCCCTTTAGTGGCCGTCTGCCTGTTGGGTTTCACGATTTCCAGGAAAGGTCTGGCTTGCGTTGCTGAGCCATGCAATCTCTTAAATACAGATTGATGAGACTCTGATAAGGAATGCCCATTTCATCTGACATACCTTTGAAATAGCCAATTACGTCATCACGCATACGAATGGTGACTTGGCGTTTTAGCTTTGCCGCATAGGGGTTTTTCCGAGACTTCATCTGGGAAAAGTCATATTCATCTTTCATGGTAGTGGCCCATCATAGTTTCGGCGTTCATTAGCGGTAGCCCGCCTAGCTGAAATCAGCCGAATGTTATTGCCTTCAGCTCTCTCACAGTGGCATACGACTAGAACTCGAGATCGATCGCTTAAGCCAAGCATAATAAAGCGATCTTCGAAGTCCGAATGCTCTAAATCAAAGAATTGCCGAGCATATTCATCAAAAAAGACAGACTTTGCCTCTTCAAAGGTAACACTGTGTTTGTGGGCGTTACTCTCTGCTTTGTCGGGATCCCACTCGAATTCAATCATACATACATTGTATGCCGGTCAATGCAAGTGGTCCATCAATATAATATTTGGGGATTCAGCCGGACGGTGCGCGTTCGTGGCAAGGCGCGTTGCGAAGGCAATGGCCGTAGTCCTTGTCAAGCGACGCAACGCAGCCCACGGGCGCGCACCGTCCGGCCCGGCTTTAGGTCAATATGATGGGAGCGTCTGCCTGCCCCCCCTCGCCGCGTTACGCTTCCTCACCAAGGCGACGGCCATGCCTCAGTCACGTGCCTTGCGAGGAAACCAGGCAGACGCTCTGAATCCCCAAATATTATGTTGACGGACCACTAGTTGCCAAGTGATACCCAGCGCCCGCGTCCCACTGCAACGCGATGTTGGAAGCCGGAGGAGATAACAGCGGGTTTACTAACTCGAATAATCAAAGTGAGCCTGCTGCAATGTTTCGGTTCGTTTGCGGTATTCATGCATCGAACCCACCCAGTTATTGCTGTTATGGCCGTTGGCATCCTTGTACCAACTCTGGCAATCGCCCTCGAAGGTGGATTGCGCGCTGCGTTGGCGGATTTCATCGCGGAACTCCAACATCTCTTTCTGCAGCACGTCGGCGTAGCGCCAGCCTTGCTTATCTTGGTTACGCAGCATTTGCACTACATAGCGTTGTTGGCACTCCAGCATAAAAATAACCGAGCCTGAGCCGACATTGGTATTCGGGCCGTAGAGCATGAAGAAGTTGGGGAATTGCGGAACGGCCATGCCGAGATAGGCGGCGGTGCCGTCGCGCCAAGCTTCGTTCAAGTCAATGCCGTTTAAGCCTTCTACCTTGATCGGTGCCAGAAAATCGCTGGCCTGAAAACCGGTGCTGTAGATAATGGCGTCGACTTCCCGGTGATGGCCTTCGCTGCTGGTAATGCCGGTGGCGTCGATGCTGGCCACGCCTTCGGTGATGACTTCAACGTTCGGTTCGGCCAGCGCTGGCAGCCATTCATTGCTCAGCAGAATGCGTTTGCAGCCGACCGGGTAGTCTGGGGTGAGTTTGCGACGTAGCGCCTTGTCTTTGATCTGGCGGCGCAGGTGATTACGTGCCAGCTGGGTAACGGCCATCTCCAACAACTTGTTGCCACGATAGGCGATGCCTAGTGATTCAGTAGCACCGAACACGCGCGCCCGGTCCAGATCGTGAATGGTCGGCCATTTTTGTAAAAGGTTAATCTCTCGGTCTGAAAATTCTTTTTCCACTTTGGGAATCGTCCAGCCCGGTGAGCGCTGGTAGACATCGAGTCGCTGAGTTTTTTTAACGATCTCGGGCACAAATTGCACTGCGCTGGCACCGGTACCGATAACGGCAACGCGTTTGCCGTTGAGGTCATAGTCGTGGTTCCAGTTGGCTGAGTGGAAGCTCTCGCCGGCAAAGCTTTCCCGGCCTTCAATGGCTGGGATGGCCGGGCGGCTGAGTTGGCCCACCGCGCTGACGACAAACTGTGCTTGCAATGTCTCGCCGTTTTGCAGAGTCAGCGTCCACAACGCGGTGGCCTCATCAAACTTTGCCGCCGATACTTCGCAGCCATAGCGAATATGTGACAGCAAACCATACTTTTTGGCGCAATGGCGGATATAGCTGTGAATTTGTGCCTGCGCCGCATAGCGCTTTGACCAAGGATAATGCGGTTCGAAGGAAAACGAATACAGATGCGACGGCACATCACAACCGGCGCCCGGATAGCGGTTATCCCGCCAAGTGCCGCCAAGATCGTCGGCTTTTTCCAGCACGGCAAACGACTCAATACCCGCCTGCTTCAGGTAATACGCCATGCCGATACCGCCAAAACCACTGCCGATAATGGCGACTTGAACCGCTTTCTGTTTTGATGCTTTGGGCATTTTCTCTCCACCTTGATCGCTGTTTTCAGAGCTACAGAGTGGCGCGTTTCCTGTTCTGATTGAACGGTGTTTGTGGCCAAGTGATTGAGAGAAGTGGCCTTGCCTACGAAGAGTTGGCTCAGAGGTCAATTGAGATTTCTGGCCATTACGCTAGGATTCAGCGCCTCAATCTAACCACCTCCGGAACAAAATGTCGGACGTTACACGCGGCACTGCCAGTATTCAGGTAATGGTGCAGTTTGCATCGGAGCAGGGTCTCCAAACTGATCAGTGCCTCTCTGGGTCGAATATTTCTGCTGCGCAGTTGGCGGATCCCAAAGCCGAAATTGTGCTCGCACAGGAATTGGCCGTTGCCCGTAACTTGCTTCGCGAATTGGGTCATATTCCCGGCCTTGGCTTATTGGTCGGTCAGCGAGTGCATATTGGCATGCTGGGTGTATGGGGCTACTTTGTCGCCAGTTGCCGGTCTTACCGGGATGCGGCCGCGCGTGCCAAGAGCAATCTTGAGCTCAGTTCAGCGGTTGTTCACTCCCAGCTGGAAAAGCGTGGTTCACGATTTGCACTAAAGATCGATAGCAGCGAGGTTGATGCTGATGTCGCTCAGTTTTTCTTGGAACGCGACTTTGCCAGTTTTATCACCATTACCGACGAAGTCAGACCCGGCGGCCTGCCACTGACCGGCGTAGATTTTACCTTTCAGCCGCCGGCTTACGCCGATGAGTTCGAAAAAATATGCCGCGTAAGGCCACATTTTGGTTGCAAGGAAGACCTGATCTGGATTGACAGCGAGGCACTCGACTTGCCCTTGGCGCAAGGCGATCCACTGCTGACCCGCATGTTTATGCAGCAATGTCAGCAGTTACTAGAAAAACGCTCCCGCCGCGATGGTTTAGCCGGTCGTGTGCGTGACGTGCTGTTGCAGCACAGTGAAAGTTTCCCCGGAGTGGACGAGGTCGCTGATCTCCTGTTTATGTCGCCTCGTAGCCTTCGCCGGAAGCTGCAAGAAGAAGGCACCGCATTCCGCAAGATCAAAGATGAAATTCACGAGCTGCTGGCTGAGGAATTGCTGACTTCTACCGATATGAAATTGTATGAGGTTGCGGATCGACTAGGCTATTCCGAACCGTCCAGCTTCATCTACGCGTTTACGCGGTGGAAAGGCATATCGCCCAGCACCTTTAGGCAGCAGCAAAAGGCAGGGTGCATACCGAGCGACTCGTAACCAATCTTCCACCGGCCTAGTTGCTAGCCTGCTTTAGCTGGGCCGCCTTTCCTGTTTGAACGACGAAGGTGTCGAAAAAGTTGTTTTTAACTGTATAGCCCGTACCGTAGCCACTTCGACTAAGCTCAGGAGAGCCTTGTCGAAGGCCCGCAGCATGCGCTTCGGCGAGCTTAGCGTGAACGGTTTATTTGCTCAGTTTGATGCTCAAGCGAATGTTGAAGTATTTAAACAACACTCTTTTTATTCGCGCAGCAGGCCACTTACTCTACGATAACTGGGTTTACAACCCGCCAGCTGAGGAATAGCCCTGGTAGCTGGACTAGGGACGTCTTAGTGCTTTTCCTCGGTATATTGCCCTTTGAAACTCACCGAAATTTGCAGCAAAAATATTGAGCTTAAAGGCGCTCACTATTGTTACTGGGTTATTAGGTTTCGCAGACTAAGCCTCAAACTCAACAATCAAATCCTTAGCATCAATCTGGCTACCACTCGGCACATGCACTGCTTTCACTGTCGCGTCACGCTCAGCATGAATGCCGGTTTCCATCTTCATCGCTTCTATAGTCAGCAGCAAATCGCCGGTTTTAACTTTCTGCCCCGGCGTAACCAATAAGCTGGTTAAAACTCCCGGCATGGGTGCGCCAATGTGGGCGGGGTTACCTTCTTCAGCTTTTGCGTAGCGGGCGCTGGTGGCTGCGGCTTTGCGGTCGGTTACCCGAATGGAGCGGGGCTGGCCATTAAGCTCGAAGAAAACTTTTGCTTCACCAGCTTCATTGGTTTCACCAATGGCCAACAAGCGTACTTCCAGCGTCTTGCCGGGATCAATTTCAACTGATATTTGTTCGCCGGATTCCATGCCGTAAAAGAACGTGCGGGTAGGTAGCGTGCGAACCGGGCCATAAAGCCGGTGGCGGCCCATGTAGTCGAGAAATACTTTCGGATACATCAGGTAGCCGTTTAAGTCCTCGCCATCAACTTCAAAACCTTCTAGCTGCTTGGAAAGGTCGGCGCGGGTTTTTTCTAAGTCGACAGGCTCCATATGAGCGCCTGGGCGACTGGTGCTTGGTTCTTCATCTTTCAGCACCTTGGCCTGAAATGCAGGGGGGAAGCCACCGGGCGGTTGGCCGAGATTGCCACGCATCATATCGACTACTGAATCAGGGAAAGCAACATCGGTGTCGGGGGCTTCAACCTGGCTGCGGGTCAGTCCTTGGCTCACCATCATGAGTGCCATGTCGCCAACCACCTTGGATGACGGCGTCACTTTAACGATGTCGCCAAACATTTGGTTTACATCGGCATAGGTCTGCGCGACCTCGTGCCAGCGCTCTTCAAGCCCTAGCGAACGAGCCTGAGCTTTGAGGTTGGTGAACTGACCGCCTGGCATTTCGTGTAGATACACTTCCGATGCGGGGGCGCGGATACCACTTTCAAAAGCGCTGTATTGATCACGCACACCTTCCCAGTAGTTCGATATCTCGCGTATTGCCGGTAAATCCAGTCCGGTGTCGCGATCAGTATTTTTCAGTGCGGCAACAATGGAGCCCAGGCAGGGCTGTGAGGTGCCGCCAGAAAAGGCGTCCATCGCTGCGTCGGCAGCGTCTACGCCAGCGGCGGCGGCTGCCAGAATCGTTGCTGCAGCGATGCCGGAAGTATCGTGGGTGTGGAAATGAATCGGCAGGCCGACTTCTTCTTTCAGCGCTTTAATCAGCACCGTGGCTGCTGCGGGTTTGAGTAGCCCCGCCATATCTTTAAGGCCCAGAACGTGGGCACCTGCGGCTTGCAGTTCTTTACCCATGTTGACGTAATATTTCAGATCATATTTTGAACGGCTGGGGTCGAGAATGTCGCCGGTGTAGCAGATGGTGCCTTCGCAGAGCTTGCCGCTTTCCAGTACAGCGTCCATCGCGACGCGCATGTTTTCAACCCAGTTGAGGCTGTCAAAAACCCGGAATACATCCACGCCGCTTTCGGCCGCTTGATGTACAAAAGACTGCACTACGTTATCCGGGTAGTTGGTGTAACCAACGCCGTTGGAAGCCCGCAACAACATCTGCGTCATTACGTTAGGAATTTTTGCCCGCAGGTCACGCAACCGCTGCCAAGGGCATTCTTGTAAAAAGCGGTAGGCGACATCGAAGGTCGCGCCGCCCCAGCATTCCATCGAAAACAGTTGTGGCAGGTTATGCGCATAAGCATCGGCGACATTAATCATGTCGTGCGAACGCATTCTTGTTGCCAGCAGCGACTGATGACCGTCGCGCATGGTGGTGTCGGTTAGTAGTAGCTGTGGTTGCGCTTGCATCCAATCGGCTACTGCCTGAGGGCCTTTTTCTTCAAGTAAATTTCGTGTGCCGTAAGCGGGTGTTTCGACGTTATTTGTCGGTACTTTAGGCGCTGCTAAGTTACTCGCTGGCTCAGGGCGGCCAGCCGTTTCAGGGTGGCCATTAACGCTAATATCCGCAATATAAGTCAGTATTTTTGTCGCCCGGTCGCGGCGCTTCTTAAATTCGAATAGCTCGGGCGTTACGTCAATAAACTTGGTGGTGTAAGTGTTGTCGAGAAAAGTAGGGTGCTGTAACAGATTCTCAACAAAAGCAATGTTGGTAGAGACACCGCGAATCCGAAACTCGCGTAGGGCTCTATCCATTCTAGCGATGTTGGCTTGTTCTGTTGGCGCCCAGGCGGTGACTTTCTCTAGCAGCGAGTCGTAATAGCGGGTAATCACTGCACCGGCGTAAGCCGTGCCACCGTCAAGACGAATTCCCATTCCGGTCGCGGCGCGATAGGCCGTTATTCGACCGTAATCGGGAATGAATTTGTTCTGTGGGTCTTCAGTGGTGATACGGCACTGCATTGCGTGGCCGTTGAGTTGTACATCCTGCTGGCTGGCAGCGCCGGTGGCTTGAGCCAGCGTCGCGCCTTCGGTAATGCGAATTTGAGCACTAACAATATCTATGCCGGTAATGGCTTCGGTAACCGTGTGCTCTACCTGAACGCGGGGGTTCACTTCAATGAAGAAGAACTCGTCGGTGTCCATGTCCATTAAGAACTCAACCGTGCCCGCACATTCGTAGCCAACGTACGCGCAAACTTTCATGCCGAGTTGGCAGATTTCGTCGCGTTGTTCCTGGGTGAGATACGGCGCTGGCGCCCGTTCTACCACTTTCTGATTACGGCGTTGCACGGAGCAGTCGCGTTCCCATAAGTGGTAAATCTGGCCGTGGCTATCGCCTAAAATTTGCACCTCAACGTGCCGGGCACGCTGCACTAAGCGTTCAACATAGCCTTCACCGTTACCAAACGCTGCTTCGGCTTCGCGGCGACCTTCGAGCACTTTTTCTTCCAGCTCATCGGCATTCATAATGGCCCGCATACCGCGGCCGCCGCCGCCCCAGCTGGCTTTGAGCATCAGCGGGTAGCCTACTTCTGCAGCTTGGCGCTGAACCTCGGCCATATCGTCGGTGAGAATACCGCTGGCGGGTACAACCGGTACTCCGGCAGCAATAGCTACCTGACGGGCAGAGGCTTTGTCGCCGAGCTCCCGCATGGTTTTAGCCTTCGGGCCAATAAAGGCGATGCCGGCTGCGTCACAGGCGTCAACGAAGTTCGGGTTTTCGGAGAGTAAGCCGTAGCCGGGGTGAATGGCGTCAGCGCCGGACTGGACTGCAACGCGGATGATTTCTTCGATGCTCAGGTAAGCCGCTACTGGCCCCATGCCCTCGCCAATGCGATAGGCCTGATCGGCTTTAAACCGGTGCAGTCCGAGCTTATCTTCTTCGGCATACACCGCTACGGTCTTTTTACCGAGTTCGTTGGCGGCTCGCATAATGCGGATGGCGATTTCGCCACGGTTTGCGATCAGAATTTTTTTAAATTCAGCCATTATTCAGTTCTCATCCGATTTTGGTTGGTGCAGGTCGCGGCTATTTAGCATTGCCGCGCGATAGTGGTGCGAGGCAAGCGAGAAACGATGTGTTTTCCGCCACGGCCTTTAGCTATGCACCATTGCAATAGTTATTCCAAGGCAACCATAGTAGCGCTAAGTGATTCAGCATTCGATATTGCATTTGCTGTTGTAATCTATTTGCTTCGAAGGCGTTGCGCATTCTGGTTTGAGAAAATTCAGTCGCATCAGCTACCTATAAATATGGTTTGTATGGAGTAGAGCTGTTGGGTACCGCACAAGGTCGCGACTTTAATAGCGAG
>CAJQNE010000143.1 GCA_905479545.1 uncultured Gammaproteobacteria bacterium
TGGCCGAAAAATATGGCAATCTGCCACTGGCCCTAAGCCTGACACCAGCAATTCGCTACGCCGCCGGCGGTTTCGAGATACATCAGGGTTTTATTGATCGACTGGAACGCCGACTACCCGCAATGCGTGACGCTGGCGTCGCCTCACAAACTTATACAAATTCAGGTGAACTGCCAGAAGTAGGCTTCCGACTGGTACAGCCCGAGCTGGCTCGCACCCTGCAACTCCTCGCCCGCGAAGGCGCCAGCGGATTTTATAGCGGCGATATTGCAGCACGACTCGTCGCTGGCGTACGTCGCAGCGGTGGTATTTGGTCACTGGAAGACCTTCGCCGCTACACCATTGCGGAACGCCAGCCAGTGGTCGGTGAATTTGCCGGTGCGCGGATAGTATCAGCGGCACCGCCTTCATCCGGTGGCATAGCCATTATCTCGGCATTAAATATTCTCGACGGTTATGACTGGCAGCGAATCAAAAGCCCGGATCGCGAACACCTGATTGCTGAAGCATGGCGCCGCGTCTATCGCGACCGGGCGGAATATCTGGGCGACCCGGATTTTGTAAACGTGCCGGTGCAAGAGTTAACCAACCCGGCATATGCAGCTGGCTTGCGTGCCAGTATTCGCCATGACAAAGCCACACCCAGCGACATGCTGCCGGGCGGCGCACCAGCAGACGGCGGCGAAAACACCACGCATTTTTCCGTGCTGGATTTAGCCGGCAACTACGTCTCTGCCACCATGTCGATTAACTTCATGTTTGGCTCCGGCTTTATGCCAACCGGCACCGGCGTGTTACTCAACAACGAAATGGATGACTTCTCAGCCAAGCCCGGTACCGCTAATGCCTACGGTCTGGTGGGTGACGAGGCGAATGCTATTCAAGGTGGGAAGCGCATGCTATCCAGCATGTCGCCGACCTTCGTTCAGTGTGAAGATGGTGTCGCCATTCTCGGCACACCCGGCGGTAGCCGCATTATTACTATGGTGATGCTGGGTATTCTGGACTACATGCAAGACGCCAGCGCTGAGCACATCGTTGCGCTACCCCGCTTCCACCATCAGTTCCTACCCGACGGAATAGCCTACGAACCGAATGCTTTTAACAGCGACACCATTGACGCACTTAAGGCTCGTGGCCACCAGCTTAAAGAAATGAACCGCCAATATGGCGACATGCAATTGGTGATGTGGAATAAACGCCTGGATAAAGTGACGGCTGCCAGCGACCCTCGGCGCGATGGCGAAGCGCGGGTATTGCCTGCAGCTAAACCTTTAAACAGAGAACCGGGAACCGCAGAAACCAGGTAAGTGCGAACTCAGGGCTCCGCCCGTTTGCACAAGTCATGCGCCAGCGGTAGCAGTTGAGCTGGGCGAATGAAGAGGGTGTTGTTAAACGCCGTCATTGCGAGCGGAGCGCGGCGATCCCTAAGCTCAAAGGTAGTGAGATTGCCGCGCTGCGCTCGCAATGACGGGCTGTTTTTTAGTTTTACAACGCCCTCTGAATTCGCAGCTACAGAAGTATTGTTATGCGGTTCCGGAAACTGCTTACGCCACCAAATAAGCCAACAAGCCAATACCGGCGATAATCAGCCCCATCGCCAATACAGTAATTAGCTTTGACGATTGGTAGGCATCATCAGTTTCGGCGATTAAATCGCGCTGAACACTGCGGAAGCGCCAGAAACCGCCGACCACTAGAATTACGCCCATCGCAACCAAGCCACTGCCCACATGGGTACGGGCAATTTCGCCTGCCGGCACCAGATGCTTGCTCAGTATTTCGAACTTTTCCAGAGCAAAGCCCATGGCGATAACCGTCACGGCGGTTCGCATCCAGGCTAAAAAAGTGCGTTCATTGGCGGCAAAATAGCGGTAATCGCGGGCCATGTCGGGCTCATTTTTGAGAAATTCTGTAGCAGATTAGCAGCCACCGCCCGGCCCCGGCAGACTTTTGTCAGCTCCATTGTTAACACCCTAGAACCCGGCCAAAAATAACCACCACCTAATCAATTGCTTATCGCTGTCGGCTACCGTATTATCCGCGCCCCTTTTCTCCTTGCTGCACAGCGCGACGCACGCACTGGCAGCTACAATCCGTGAGGAGTTTCAATGCGTCATTATGAAATAGTATTTCTGGTACATCCCGACCAGAGCGAGCAGGTTCCCGGCATGGTGGAACGCTACCGCAAAATCCTTGAAACCGATGGTGGTTCCGTACATCGCTTTGAAGATTGGGGCCGTCGCCAGTTGGCTTACCCGATCCAGAAGATCCACAAAGCGCACTACGTAATGTTTAACGCTGAGTGCACACAGGAAGCACTGGACGAGCTGGAAAGCGCGTTCCGCTTCAACGATGCTGTACTGCGTAGCCTGACGCTGAAGCGTAAAGGCCCTGAAACTGAGCAATCACCGCTTTCTAAAGAGAAAGACGAGAAAGACCGCGAAAAAGCTGCCCGTAAGGAACGCCCGGTTCGCGACAACGCTGATGAAGACGGCGGCGACGATGCCGACGACTCTGAAGATGAAAACGACGAAGCCGCTGAAGCAGCCGAGTAATTTTCATTAATAGCGTTTCAAACTCGTTTTTTACTAACACACATATTTAAGGAGCACGGCCATGTCACGTTTTTTCCGCCGCCGTAAGTTCTGCCGTTTTACTGCAGAAGAAACCGTAGAAATTGACTACAAAGATTTAACCACGCTGAAAGCGTACGTCACCGAAACCGGTAAAATTGTGCCTAGTCGCATTACCGGCACCAAAGCCCGCTACCAGCGTCAGCTGTCTACTGCGGTTAAGCGCGCACGCTACCTAGCGCTGTTGCCTTACACCGACCAGCACTAGGGGTTCATCATGGAAGTTATTCTGCTGCAAAAAGTTGAAAACCTTGGTGGCCTTGGCGATGTTGTAAACGTAAAGCCAGGCTACGCTCGTAACTACCTGTTACCGCAAGGGCAGGCGCTACGTGCTAACGAGAACAACAAGGCTGAGTTTGAAGCCCGTCGCACTGAGCTAGAGAAGCAATCAGTTGAGCGTATTACCTCAGCTAATGCTCGTAAAACTGCTATCGAAGAGTTACACGACATCAAAGTTGCGGTTGCTACCGGCGCTGAAGGCAAGCTATACGGCTCTGTTGGTCCCGCTGAGATTGCTCAGATCCTTACCGATGCCGGTATTGAAATTGAGAAAGCTGAAGTACGTATGCCACTCGGCCCGATTCGCCAGATTGGCGAATACGAAGTCGGCTTGCATCTACACACCGAAGTAGACGCCACCATTACCGTAACGGTAGAGGCTGACGAGCAAGCCGTGGCGTAATCGCTCACCGCTTCAACGCTTGATAAAAAAACCGCCAGGCTTTCAGCCCGGCGGTTTTTTTCTGCCTGCGAAGCCGCCCACTACCTGCAGATTACTTGGCCGTGAAATGGCCTGGCGCTGCAAAAACCCAACGGCATCAAACATTTTCAGCACTTTTGCACTAGCTTTACACCGGCTGTACACAAGATTTCCACAGGCTGACAGCAGGTAATAAGACTACAATAACCGCATGGACTATTCGCAGCAGGCAACGGACTACCAACAACCGGGCGGTGACAACATCACTGACCTGATGATACCGCCGCATTCCATTCCGGCAGAGCAAGCCGTACTGGGTGGCTTGATGCTCGATAACCAAGCCTGGGACAGCATCGCTAACAAGCTAGCGCCGAATGACTTCTACCGGGAAAACCACCGGACTATTTTTGACTCGATTTCCAAGCTAGTCGATTACGATAAGCCGGTCGATGTTATTACCCTCAGCGAACATCTGGATAGCATCGGCAAGCTAGAGGCCGTCGGCGGCCTGGCTTACTTAGGCACCTTGGCGAAAGACACGCCCAGCGCGGCAAATATTGAGGCCTATGCTGATTCTGTCCGCGAACGCTCGGTATTACGCAAATTGCGCGCGGTCAGCGTGTCTATTGGTGAGTTGGCGTTTAAGCCGGAAGGCCGCACGGCATCCGACTTAATTGAAGAAGCCGAGCAAAAGGTTTTCGAAATTGCCGACCAAAGCGCGCGCAATCAAACAGGATTCGTCAGCGCCAAAGACCTCGCCAAACTCGCCCTCGACAGAATCGACGAGTTATTCAGTAGCGACTCTCACATCACCGGTATTGCCACCGGCCTCGATGACTTTGATTCCATGACCGCAGGCATGCAGCGCGGTGATCTAATCATCGTCGCCGGCCGACCCTCAATGGGTAAGACCACCTTTGCAATGAACATTGCCGAGCATGTCGCCATTCAGGAAAACAAGCCGGTCGCTGTATTCAGTATGGAAATGCCCGGCGATTCGCTGGTGCTGCGGATGCTGGCGTCACTGGGCCGGATTGATTCAACCAGGGTACGGACCGGCAAGCTCAACGACGAAGACTGGCCGCGAATTACTTCAGCCATTAACCTCATTTCCAATTCGCCGATGTTTATCGACGACACCGGCTCGCTATCACCCGCCGATATGCGCGCCCGCGCCCGCCGCTTAACCCGTGAGCATGGTGAGCTAGGCATGATTGTGATCGACTATATGCAGTTGATGCAGGTGCCCGGCAGCAGCGAAAACCGGGCAAC
>CAJQNE010000144.1 GCA_905479545.1 uncultured Gammaproteobacteria bacterium
CCAATAGGCTGACGTCACTCAGCTCGACACGGAGCTTTTCCCGGCTGTCGACTAAGCTTGCGCGGTATTGCTCCCAGCTGGCTTTATCCGGGAACTCCTCATTGCTGAAACCGGCCGCGTAGTGCTTCATGAACCGTTTAAGGCTGCCGCGCTGCCAATCGCGCCGCCAGCTTTCCAGCGCGCCGAGCAACTCCCGTCGGCGACTCTGGTATTCACGTTGGCTCAACCAACTTACGCTGTCGGCAATAATCACTTGGGTGTTGCCAATAGTGACATGCGGCGACATGGCTTTGAGGTCGTCATTAGCCAGAGCTACGCAGCCGCGGCTGGCTTCTGGTGCACGAGCGTACGTGCTCCGTGGAACGCCATGTAGCCAAATGCCACTGCCGCTTCGATCGAGCCGGCGATCCCAGCTATTGGGGTAGTCGATAGGAAAAGCGGCGGCACCGTACAGTTCGGGCAGCTGGTCGTCGTTCATCGATGAAAGAATGGTGTAAATGCCGAGTGGTGTGCGGTTGTCGCCACTCTTTTCTTTGCCGATGCCATTTTTGCCGATCGTCACATAATAATCAGCTAGCAGCGTTGGCGCGTCGCCCAGCTGCATTGGCTGTGGGTCGAGCACAAACAGCCGGTGTTCGCTGGTATCTACCAGCAGCACGCGGTCGTAACGGGCGCTGGTTTGCAGCAGCTGCTCGGGAATGAGTCCGTTGTTGGGCGAGTGTTGATGGCTGCTATGCCGCCAGCGTAGAGCAATTTCACCGTTCAAAGCCGCCGCTGCTGGTTCGGCATTTTGCCAGGCGGGTGCTTCACCGGCTTGGGCTAATAAAATCTGTGCCCGCAACAAATGTGCAGCATTAAAATTAGGGTGTTCAGCCAGAAGCTTTTGCAGCGCGCTTTCAGCTTTCGCAAAATCGCCTATTACCGCGAAATCAAAGGCGTTGCTTAGCTGTTGTTCCGGGTGGTTTTTAGAACGCTCATCGGGCCGATCTGCTGCCTGAACAGTTGCTAGTGCGAAGCACACAGCCATGCACGCCGACAATGCGGCGCGTAGCGTAAGTCGTTGACTATGCTGGCGTGAACTGGGCGGAAACTGAATAGACATGGTGGCGTGCATCCTTCAAGCCGGTTGCTTTGGGGTGGTTATTGTAAAGCAAAAACCCGCAATTTTTGGGAAGTTTACACTATTCGCCACTACACCGAGGAGTGGCAGACGACCATTGGCATGTCTGCCAAGGTCGTCCGTTTTGATCGCGTTATGTCAGGTGATCGAACTAAATAGTGGTTTGCGCGGATAGGTTGCTTACTGCGTGGTTACAGCACGTCTTCGCGGAGAATCATCCAGCGGCCGTTCAACTTGTGCATTGTCAGGCGCTTTTGCACGGAATCCTGGTAGTTGTCGGCACGGTAACGTTGGCGGAAAGTGATCTCGGCAGTGGACGGGTCGACCATCGTAACGTTGGGCGTTTGAATGGTGAGCTGGATGCTGCCGGGGCGACTTAGGCGGTCGCGGCGGCCGGCGGCCCATTTTTGCGGCGATAAGCCTTTGGGCGGGTTGAAGTTCGGGCTGTACGAGGCCAGATAGCCATTGACGTCTTGGTTGGCCCAGGCCCGGCTCCAGTTTTGCACCGCGCCGAGAATCGCCTGGCGGCTGTCGGTGTCACTGCTTTGGCCAAAACCGGATGAAGCGACAGGCTGGTTGGTAGTCGGTGCCGGGTAGGTGCTAGCTACCGGCGGTGAAGTATTGCGGCGGCTGTTGTTATTGCTGGCCACTTGGGACGGCGCAGTTTGCTGACCATCTGCTGGCGCAACGATACGGTCCAGCATAGCTAGTTTTACCCGTGCTGCGTCGTTGGCTTTGTCCAGCTCGAGCGCACGGTTATAAGCCTGACGAGCCATCGTAGAATAAATGTCACCGAGGTTTTCGTGAGCGGTGGCATAACTCGGATGGGTTTTAATCGCCGCTAGCAGTGCTTCTTTAGCATTGTCGTATTGGCCTTCCTGAGCGTAAAGCACCGCCAGGTTGTTATAGGGTTCGGGTAGCTGCGGGAAATCCTGGGTAAGTTTGGTGAATACCTCAATGGCATCTGCCGCCCGATTGAGCTGCACCAATACAATACCGCGCATGAAGCGGGCGTCTTTATTGCCCGGTTCGCGTTTAATAACACTGTCTAACTCTTTTAGGGCCTTCCAGTTGTCACCGCTATCGATCAGTCGCTGCGCTTTCACCAGTGTGTCGTTCTGTTGGGCCAGAGCAGGCGTTGCCGCTGTAAAAAGTAGAACGGTTACTGCGAGTAGTTGAAACAGTCGATTCACGCGAATACCCTCTGTGAATTGGTTTGTTGGCTGCTGTTGCCAGCCGACAGAAAAATTAAGTGGATTGAGAACACAATGAACTTTATTGTGGTTTTGCTGCCATCAAAGCGCAGCTTCTGCGGCATACTACAGCACCACGCGCCGCGGCTACAGGCCATTGCTCGGCCTATTGCTGGTGTCGTATGGGTGGACTGTGACGGCTGTTGTTGAGAAAGGTTCTTGCGGGTTTGTGTGCTAAGACTTTCTGCTACGGTACAAACAGGCGCTGCGGCTTGATAGTAGTTCTTAATTAATAGTTTTTGAATAATGAAATACTGACAGGGTTCAGTACTGCGGATTAGTTATGCGTTTACAACGAATTTTCTCCTTTTGCCTGCTGCCATTGCTGCTGGTTATCTCACCTTTAACTGCTGCACAGTCGGGCTCGTTGGCGCAGGGTATGGCCGCCTTCGAGGCCGACCAGTTTGGCGAGGCAGCAAGAATTTTGCGGCCGTTGGCTGAGCGCGGTGATGTGGAGGCGCAATTTACACTGGGCTATATGTACTACATGGGTACCGGTGTGCCACAGAGCAAAAGTACCGCAGTGCGGTGGTACAAAAAAGCCGCTGATCAGGGTGATCCGACCGCGAAATATAACCTGGGCTATCTCTATCTTTATGGCGATGGTGTAACCGAGGATCGCGGTAAGGCCATTTCGTTATTCCGCGCCGCCGCAGCACAAGGTCAGTTACTGGCGATGTTGGGCATGGGCTTAATTTTCGAGACCGCTAAATTTAGTCCGCCAGACTACGCGCGAGCGCTCGACTGGTACCAGCGTGCGGAACGCGAGGGCCTTGCTTCAGCCTCTACCGAGGTTCGGCGTTTAAGAAGTTGGATGGATAATCGTCGCCGGACGGTGCGCGGAACTAACGTGAATTTGCGCGCAGAGCCAAATACCCGTTCTACGATCATTACCACCGTGAGTGCGCCCGAAAAAATGTATGAACTGAGCCGCAGTGGTGATTGGCTGAAAGTGCAGTTTGAGGGTGGTAAACGCACTCAGGGTTGGTTGCATCAGGATTTAGTCGGCCGCTAGTCACACGCAAATCGCGCAGACAAATAAAAGCCCGCCCGGCATAGACCGGGCGGGCTGATAAAAACGCGGCCTTTGCTTGCCAGCGTTTTTCGAATTTGGTGCGCCCGAGAGGATTCGAACCTCTGACCCTCGGCTTCGGAGGCCGATACTCTATCCAGCTGAGCTACGGGCGCAAAAGCTGTGAAACAGGAGCGGTGCTTCCTGAACGGCGAGCACTATACCGGCGCGTAGGCAGTGATGGCTAGCAATTGCGCAACCGTAATCGGAATGAATCGCAGCGCAATGGTTTAAAAAAAACACTAATTTTCGTATAATCGCGCGCTTGCAGCCAAGCCAGCTCTGATTGGGGCGACAAATACAGCGGTAGTACCGACTAATAGTAAGCCCGCCTACTAAACTGCATCCCTATATTTCTTTAATAACGAACTCCCGGAGTTTCTCAGATGACTCAATCTGACAAGTCATTCATGCGCGCATTTGGCGGCGTGCTGATTATCCTGTTTATCATTACCATCGGCGTTGGGATTGCGGCTAACTCCATTCCCAACCCGGTACGGGATTCTCGCGATAGCGACCCGCGTTTGGCTAGCCTGGTAAATGATCGCATTGCGCCAGTCGGCAAAGTGAACACGGGTGATGTCGTTATCGCTGCTGCAGCCCCTGCCGCTGCCGCAGCGAGTGCTGAGCCGCGCACTGGTGAGGCCGTTTACAACCTGGCTTGTGGTGCATGTCATGCTTCTGGCGTTGCCGGAGCGCCGAAGATGGGTGATAAAGCTACCTGGGCACCGCGTTTAGCCAAAGGCATGGAAACGCTGGTGACTAACGCAATAAAAGGTATTGGTGCGATGCCGGCTAAAGGCGGCAACCCGACCATCACCGACGCTGAAATCAAAGCTACCGTTGACTACATGG
>CAJQNE010000145.1 GCA_905479545.1 uncultured Gammaproteobacteria bacterium
TAAAGTGGCGACATAACTATTAGGATGCTTGGGCGCACGTCACGGCGACCTACGGCTGAAACTGGCATAATCGCGCGCCCGAACCAAAGCAATGAGATTCGAATGGCACACAGCCGTCAATTACAAACTGCACTAGAAGCGGCCAAAGCCGCCGAAGGTGTTATCCGACATTACTACCAACAAAATGTATCGGTAGAAATGAAAGAAGACTATTCGCCGGTCACCGTCGCTGACGTCGAGTGTGAAAAAGCCATTAAACAAACCATTCGTAACGTATTCCCCGACCACGGGTTTTACGGTGAGGAAGAAGGCTTTGAAAACGCTGAAGCAGACTATATTTGGCTAATAGACCCTATTGACGGCACCAAGAGTTTTGTCCGTGAGTACCCCTTTTTCTCCACTCAGATCGCCTTGATGCACAAGGGCGAACTAGTATTAGGCGTTTCGAACGCGCCAATGTTCGGCCCCGGCGGCGAAATGGCTTATGCCGAAAAGGGCAAGGGTGCGTTCCTTAACGACAAACCGGTTAAGGTAAGCGACATTGGCGAAATGCGCGATGCCACGCTGTCGTTAGGCAACATTAAAACCTTATCCGCCTCAAACAAATGGCCGGTCGTCGCTGAACTGATTCAAGCCACAACCCGCATTCGGGGCTATGGCGACTTTTACCACTACCACTTACTGGCCAGCGGCAAAGTCGACATGGTGGTTGAATCTGATGTCAACATTCTAGATATCGCCGCTTTAAGCGTTATCGTGCATGAAGCCGGCGGCAAAATGACCACCATGGATGGAGGCCCGTTAACGTTAGATACCACTACGGTAGTCGCCAGTAATAGCCACTTTCAGCAAACAGTCCTCAATAAACTTGCCTGACCACACTGCCACCGGATTGTAAATCGGGGCAGAACAGCTAAAGGAATATGATGAGCAGCCGATTAGATAATCCTAAGTATGGTATCTCCAGAGTAGACGTTCCCAATAAGAAGACGCACGGATGGCAGGTTCGGTTGCAGCGTCAGGGCTGGAGATATCAAAAATTCTTCGCTGACGGCCTGCACGATGGCAGCGACAACGCCTTTAAAGCCGCACAGGTAATGCGTGACGAGCTGGTTGAGTCGCTGCAAGGCGAAAGCCGCCGCGAGCGAGCCGAACGAAAAACCAGTCGCAATAGCAGCGGTATCGTTGGGGTTTGCCGCACCCACGCCGTTAAAGGCGGCCGGCGCTACCCTTGCTGGCAAGCCAGCTGGAGCCCGGAACCGGGTAAACGCAAATGCGTGAAATTCTTCGTTAGCGTACACGGCGAAAAAGAAGCTAAAAAACTCGCCATTGCAGCGCGTAAAGAAGGCCTGGCCGCAATGGCCGACTAAAGCGACCTGCAACACTGAAGTTGTGCGGGCCTGCGTTCGCAGCCGTAATACTTCGATCAGGGCTGCTGGTTCGACATTTAACTTCCTGCGCCGTCGGCCGATACTGCGAAACCCGGAACGATCCGAACAATACAAAACCCTCCGCCCTGTCGCAGGCCAACTAACCTATTGCTGCGGCGAAGTGAGGGTGAAAGTTTTGGCAAACGCCGTAAACTGCGCCCATGAATACAATCGCCAAACCCTTAACCGATGCTGAAATGGATCGGCTCGATGACTTTTTACTCAGCCGACTACCCGACGAACGACTACCCGATGGACAAAGTGCCGACGATACTGGCGAACTAGCCGGTCGTGACCAAGGCGTGCTGTGTATTAGCGAACTGCACGGCTATTTCACGGCTATCGCCACGGTGCCAAAACTCATTCAGGCGACGGAATGGCTACCCCACCTCTGGGGCGACTTTTCGCCGGTATGGGAATCAGAAAAACACGGCGCGGCGTATTTCGCCTTACTCCGCCGGTTTAAGCATGAAGTCACCGAATCATTGCAAACGCCCGGCTTCCTGTTCGACCCCTGTTTTAACGAACGACTGGTCGACGGCAAGCCTGAAATCATTACTTACGACTGGTGCAGCGGCTACCTAAGAGGAAGTCAGTTTCTGCCAGCCGACGGCCCCTATCTACAAGACCCTGAATTCAGCAGCCCGATGATGGTCGTAAAAGCCAATTCGCTGATTGACGGAGTGGACGTATTAGCGCTTATGGCCGAAAAAGACCCCGCCGGGGCGGCCCGCCTGCGAGGCTCAGTGCCAGAAGCGGCCCGTGACCTTTATGCTTTCTGGGCGGCAGCCCGGCAGGCTGCCGAAGAAAAACCGATACCCGTCAGCCCGCCTAAGCATGTAGGCCGCAATGAACCTTGCCCCTGTGGCAGCGGCAAAAAATTTAAACAATGTTGCCTACACTAGTCGCTGAATGACTTTCTCGTGAGCGACATTGAATTTATTCATCAGCAGCTACTTAACGCTGCTATGCCGCTCGGCGAACCGTTAGTCAGCGCTCTCACAAAACTCGGTCCGGCACCGTTGCCCACGCCGCCCGACATCCCGTTTTCCACCCGACTCTGCCGTGCTGTAACCGGCCAGCAATTATCGGTAAAAGCCGCTGATACCATTTGGGGCCGACTGCAGGCCGGTGCCGGTGATATTGAGCTGGTCGATTACATTCAGCAAAGTGATTTTGATACTTTACGCAGCCACGGCCTGTCGGCCGGCAAAATCAAAGCGATGGGCTCTATTGCCGGGCACGCCTTGCGGGGTGAGTTGGAAGCTGAAGAACTGCGACAAATGCCGCGAGCGGAGCGCGACACCAAGCTAGTGCAGCTGCGAGGCATCGGCCCGTGGACGGCCGATATGATGAGCATTTTTTATTTTAACGACCCGGACGTTTGGCCGGATGGCGACCTGGCGACCCGCAATACGCTGAGAAAACTCACCAGCCCACGGCGTAAAACAATTCTGTCTGCCCGGCGATTCGCGCCTTACCGCTCGTATCTGGCAATTCAGATGTGGCGGGCCGCCAACGCGACGGCTATGTAGCGGCAGGAGAACCGCCTTTAGACGGTGTTACATAATATTCTCAACAACCCTCGAATTAAGTCCCGTATCGGTTGGTTTTGCTAGAATGCCGCGCCGCAGCAATTGCCGCGACAGACATTACTCAACCAAAAAAACTATTACTGATTGCCTATGCCTACCATCCCGCAGAGGCAATCATGCCGAGGAGAA
>CAJQNE010000146.1 GCA_905479545.1 uncultured Gammaproteobacteria bacterium
GCCAGCTTGCGGAGGACGAAGCCGACTATCTCCGGCAATTCGACTCTTTAACTGACCTACCTAATCGCAGCCTTTATTACGACCGCCTAAGACACGCCATTAATCAAGCAAAGCCGACTAAAAAGCGCGTTGCAATTTTTCACTGCGACGTTTCTGGTTTCAAAAAAATAAATGATAAATATGGCTACAGTAGTGGCGACACCCTGCTCAGGGAATTTGCTCTGCGGCTGCGCAATACGGTACCCGGTGTTTCCACTGTAGCGCGCGTAGGTGGTGATCAATTTAGCGTGTTGGTTGAGGAGCCGTTTGAAATTAACACACTGGTAGAGCTTGCCCAGCGGATACTAAACAATAGCCGCAAGCCTGTGAGCATACTGTTGCCGCAAACTGAAACCGATGCGACCGACGTGCCCGGAGCAACGGTCGCTTCCGCTGCCAATGGCATGACCGACCACCTGATTGAACTCGAATGCCGTATTGGCGTCGCCGTATATCCGGAAGACGGCTTCTCTGCAGACGACCTGATTCAAAACGCCGAACGCGCCATGGCGATGGCCAAACTTCGCGGCGGCAAGCAATACCAGTTTTATATCGCCGAACTTGAGCAAGCCATCCGTGAGCGTCAATCGCTCGAAGAGGACTTACGTACAGCGCTCGATACGGACCAGTTATTTGTGGTGTATCACCCACAGTACACAACCGACGGTACGCGTTTAGTCGGTGCCGAAGCCTTAGTGCGCTGGACTCACGAAAAGCTCGGTAAAGTGCCTGCCGACGTATTTGTATCTTTAGCTGAGGAAAGCGATTTAATTACCCAGCTAGGCAGCATAGTGCTCAACCGTGTCACGACCGACATTGCTGATTGGCGAGCGGCCGGCCTGCCGGAAGTCACTGTTTCGATTAACGTCTCGGCAAAACAGCTTCGCTTTGGTGACCTGGAACACCAGGTGCTTGGCCGCTTAAAGGCACTGAACATTCCAAGCAACTTGTTGGAACTGGAAATAACCGAAACGGCCATAATGGAAGACATAGAGCGTGCGCAGCTAATTCTTCACGGCATTCGCAAAGCGGGCGTTGGTCTGGCAATGGACGATTTTGGCACCGGTCACTCATCGCTAAACTACCTTAGCAAACTGCCGTTCAACAAGCTTAAAATCGACCAGTCTTTTGTTCGCAATACGGTCGATTCTGACAACAGCCTTATTCTGAAAGCAATCATTCGCCTCGGTCACAGTTTAAACATGGCAGTGGTAGCGGAAGGAGTAGAGTCGGCGGAGCAACTTAAGTTTCTCCGCGACAATGGCTGCGACATTGTTCAAGGCTACCTTTACTCACCGCCACTGTCTGTAGACGACTTTCGCGAACAGCTGGCGAAACAAGCCAGTACTTAGTCCGACGAACCACTACTGTTCTCAGCGGCTTGATCTGCCAGCAGTTCATTAGCTAACTCGTCGAAAGCGTATTCGCGCAGCAACGCCTCGAGCTCGCCACTATCACGCAAGCTCTTCAAACCTGCATTAAAGGCAGTCAGTAGCTCTTGGTGGTTTTCAGCACGGCGGGAAAACGCAATGTGTAACGTCTTCCTCTCTAGTGCCGGCTGCATACGCTCCAGCTTTACCGTCGATTTAGACAAGGTTGTTGACAGCAAATACTGTGCAACATAAGGGTCTATAGCCACTAAGTCGACGCGACCGAATTGTAACTTCCGCAAATTTAGCTCATCGGAGCGAGCCTCCTCGCGACGCAAAAAATCAGCATTATCGAGCGCCTTAGTATTTACATAGCCGCGCACCACACCAAAACGGTATTGGCTTAACTCGCGTAACGCCTGTTCTTGATTTTGCCGGGGGTCTGTTTTGAATTCCGGCTGGCTGCCACTACGTTTGAACAGGCTTACCGGGCCGCTGGGAAATGGCGATGAGAAAACAAACTCATTCTCCCGTGATTCTGAATAGTACTCCGGAAAAAGCCCATTCACCTGCCCCTTACGGGCAAGGTGAAGCGCTCTGGCCCAAGGGTAATAGGTAACTCTCAGCTCATAACCTGAAGCAGCAAAAGCTCTTTTTGCCAGCTGATAGACATAACCGGACTGCTCAAGACCTGAGCCGATATACGGCAGCCATTCAAGGCTCGCCAACTCGGCAATTTTTAGCGGCTGGTTAACCGTGTCCGTTTCACTGGCACGGGCAGATCCACTTGTCGCGGTAGTCGCTATTACCAGCAACAATGCCCGGAGTGTCAGGCGCGAGAATGCTTTGAGTGGTTTGCGCAACGTTCGGCCATTCCTATTCAACATAATATAAACCGACTATACGGCATACAGCCAAAATCGATAATCCAATGCTTATAAGAACAGTTTGTAGGTCGCTAGTTCCAACCCCTATCCGGATGGCAAGAACTGAGCGACGAACGAACCTGATAGGTCAGTTTTGAGCCGGTTATGCTTAATAACCTGCGTCAAACGCCGCTGTTAGTTACGACGAGTCATAAAGGCCAGCTTTTCAAACAGCTGAACATCCTGCTCATTTTTCAATAGTGCCCCGTATAGCGGCGGAATGACTTTGCGTTGATCAGTTTCACGCAAAGTTTCCGGACTAATTTCTTCAGCCAGTAACAATTTTAACCAATCAAGCAGTTCAGAGGTAGAAGGTTTCTTGCGTAGGCCGGGCAGCTCGCGCAAGTTGAAAAACACCTCCATCGCCTCTTTTAACAACTCCTGCTTCAAGCCGGGGTAATGGCTTTCGACAATCTGCCCCATAATTTCTTTGTTAGGGAAGCTAATGTAATGGAAAAAGCAGCGGCGCAGAAACGCATCGGGCAATTCTTTTTCGTTATTGCTGGTAATAATGATGATCGGCCGTTGCTTAGCTTTTACCAGCTCCTGCGTCTCGTAAACGAAGAACTCCATTTTGTCGAGTTCGTGCAACAGGTCGTTGGGAAACTCAATATCGGCTTTATCGATCTCATCGATTAATAGAACTGGCGCAACGTCACCTTCGAATGCCTCCCACACCTTGCCTTTTACAATGTAGTTACCGATATCGTGAACCCGGTCATCACCCAATTGTGAATCCCGCAGACGCGAAACGGCATCGTATTCGTAAAGCCCCTGCTGGGCTTTGGTGGTCGATTTAATATTCCACTGTAAAAATGGCCGACCCAGCCCCTTGGCTATCTCTATAGCCAGCTGCGTTTTGCCGGTTCCCGGCTCGCCTTTAATAAGTAGTGGCCGCTCAAGCACCACTGCGGCATTAACCGCCAGCATCAAATCTTCGCTAGCTATGTAGCTCTCGGTACCTTCAAATCGCATTTATTACTCTCAATGTGGGCTCAATCAAAATTAGAGGTTACGACGGGGCGCGTCGCTAGTTAGTTTTTCGTGAACGGGGTTTCTCGCGGCGCATAATAAAACAGGCCAGCGCGATGTGCGCTGGCCTGTAGTTTTTGTGTTTCGGCTATGCGGCCAAGCTTTAGCTATTAGCGGTAGATTTTAACGCTTATTTTAGCGGCGGCAATTCGGCTTACGGCCTGCAGCGCGCGCTTTGTTGTATTGGGTCATGGCCCTATCCATGCGGTCACTCAGATCCCGAATCCGGGTGTCATGCGACGGGTGAGTTGAAGCAAACTCAGGAGGAGCCTGACCACCCGCTGATGACATATTTTGCCACAGCGCTACTGATTCCCGAGGATCAAAACCGGCGGCAGCCATATAGTCGAGACCAATAATATCGGCTTCACTCTCATCACCGCGAGAGAACGGCAGCACAACGCCAAACTGAGCGCCCAAGCCCATAGCTTGCATAACGCCCTGCTGTGCCGCAGGGCTCATCGACGAACCACCGACAAAAGCGCCCACAACCTGCATGCCAAACTGTGTCACTACCCCGGTAGACATCCGTGCCGCCGAATGCTCAGCAATCACGTGGGCAACCTCGTGGCCCATCACTGCCGCTACCTGGCTCTGGTTTACGGCCACTTTATACAGGCCGTCGTAGACACCAATTTTACCGCCGGGTAAAGCAAAGGCATTGGCTTGGTCTGAGGCAAATACAGTGACCTCCCAATCCTGATTACGCTGCTCAGCGGGCAGCACGGCAATAATATTCCGCACGATACATTGCGCATACTGATTGTCGCCGCTGTCGGTACTAGCTTTTTCTTGCTGCTTAATTTCCTGATAGGCGGAAGCGCCCATCGAAGCCATTTGGCTACCCGATACCAAGCTGAACACCCGCCGTCCGGTTGGCGTGGTTGAGCAGGCGGCAAGCGCTGTAGCGGCGATGGCGCCGACCAATATCAATTTGCGCATGACTGTCTCCATGATTGTCGCGTTAAAGGGTAAATGTAGCAGACGCCGCAGGATCTGGCAGGTTCAATTTTGAATGCGTACTTCTAGCCGCGAGCACCGGCTTAACCGCCGTTGAACCCGCGCGGGTTCAACGACGGTGTTATCGCCCGCGCGACTACGACGTTTGTACTTCAATCCGTCGCGGTTGCAGCTTCTCAGCCTTGGGCACAACGACTTGTAATACCCCATTGTCACCGCTGGCTTTAACGCTTTCTACATCAACGGTCTCGGGCAGCCGGAACTGACGGCTGAACTTACCGTAATCTCGCTCGATACGATGCGCTTGACCGTCTTCGGCTGCAGGCGCCGGTCGCTCACCATTGATAGTTAAGACATTTTTTTCGATGGTAATTTCGACGTCAGTCAAAGTAATACCAGGGATATCCGCACGAATTTCGAAGCGATCATCGAACTCGTAAATATCGACTGCGGGCGACCATGTTTGCTCTTTATTACGCGGTGAAAGCTGCTGCTCTACTTCGCGCTGTGCGGCGAACTGAAACCGCGGATCAAAAAGATGAATAGGTCGGTAGGTTGCTACGGTCATGTTATTGCTCCTGAATACTAAAGTGTAAGAAGCAAGAATTGCGGCGTGACGCCAACAATCGCTGCTTGCCCTAATAGATTTGGGCAAGCAGCTATGATTTCAAGCTATAAACAGCTGTTTTTTATATTAATATCAGCAACTTGAAACGACAGCGAGCGGCCCCATATTGGCGGCCGACTACGACCTTCAAGCCGTTTACCTACCGAGCTATTTAAGAAAACCCCAGTGTCCAACCGGCCACTGCCAGAAGCCTCATTTCTTGTTTCAGGTCACTACGCGTTAACGGATGTTTTGCTAACCAGCCGTTCGAAAATTGCAACGCCACGGAACGTTCGCCCGCGGTCACAGCAACCTCAATAGCATCGTTATTGCGATTGCGGTGCAGCAACACCGCAATACGCAGCAGTATGGCCAAACACTCGGCAGCTGCACGACGTTCGAGTGGAATTGTCTGTAAATGTTGCTGCGGCTGAAAGCGCTTCCGGTGCATGCGCAACAGACCGGCGACCAACTCCTGCTCCTGCTGCGAGAAACCCGCCACATCAGCATGGGCAAATATATAGGCACTAT